>DATMSZ010000209.1:0-20624 GCA_035565175.1 Pseudosphingobacterium sp. | reverse complement strand
GTTCAGCCTGTTCAGTTTATAAAAATTCCGTTCACTTTGTTCAGTTTTTAACAAACTTAACCCGTTTATACACAATTTTTCACACTTATTCCTATTGTTCAGTTTTATAATTTCTTAATACTAGATAACTTTTGATAATTTATAAAATGCTTAAAAATGCGATAAAACACTTATTTTAAACTAATTAAAAAAAGAACATCTATTTTTTAATTAACATAAGCATTCTTAACGGCATCGATTCTTTTAAATGAAGTGAAATAAACTTTCATCTCCCTTAAACTTTAGCCTGTTGCCAACGTTAGTTTTAACTTCTATATTTATCTCATGTATTTATACTGTAATTAACCAAATTTCCAAGCATGAAGATATTTTTACAACCTCATATTCAAGAATTAAAAGATAAAGTACTCGAAATTGCACGTATAGAAAACATCATTTCGGCAGATTGCTATAGACTTTCCGTAGAGATTTCTTCAAAAACTCATAAAACCATTAGTCAGACTACCATCAAACGTGTTTATGGTTTTGCGCATGCGCGTTACGCGCCTTCAACTTTCACACTCAACGCGCTTTCTCAATACTGTGGTTATGAAGGTTGGTCGGACTTCATCCAACAAACCGAGGCTAAACAAGAGAAGGCCAAAGAACACGTTGCCTGGAACGAAATTGCACAAGCTGCACACAATATCACACGTTTTACAGTGCAAACTAATAAACATAAAAGCGGCCTGTCTTATTTATATACTATTGAAAGGCAAGCTATAAATGAACACATAGATCATTTTCTAAAAGCTGGGTCAACGGGCTGCATTATCAGTGCGCCATCGGGTATGGGGAAAACCATCGGTATTACGCATTGGGTAGATAAGCAAATGATAGCAAATCATTCAGCAAATAACAACCATATTATCCTTCATGTAAACAGTTCTTCCCTATTTTTTGCTGCAGGGTTCGGTTTCCATAGCAATAAATGGCTCACTCACCTGTTGAACTTTCCTCAACAGCAACATTTTGAGGATTTCATAGAAGAGTATAGGAAAAGTGCTCCAGGGAATTTCTATCTTATCATTGACGATTTTAATAATAACTTAATTAATAATCGTCTATTTGATATTGTTTTCAGACAACTTATTGACATGGTAGCTTATCTGTCGAATTATCCGTGGATGAAAGTTATCATAACACTGCGCCCCTCCACTTGGCAGAAATACGGACATCTAATAGAAAACCACCCTGAAACCAATAAACTTTGGTATACTAATTTTTCGGGGGCTAGAAGAGTCAATGCTATTAATTTGAATCCTTTTAGCAATCACGAGATCCAGCAGCTGGTTGAGAAAATAAATGATACGTCTAAAGAGGAGGTTGTTTATACCAGAAAATACTTCCCTGTCATTGCTACTCCTTTGCACTTTCAATATTATTATCAACTTAAGGGTAATGCCATCCGTACAGACCAGTTGAGCCCCGCAGACGAATATGCCATAGCGTCGGTATACCTGAATAAAAATATATTAAAAGGAGCGCTTGCTGCAGAAAAACAGGTCATGCTAACGCAGTTTGCCAAGTTGTTACACTTTTCGGAGGAGGAAGCATTTGTAAACAAAAAAGATGCCTATGATATTATAAAGGAAAATCACAGCATTTATAGCGAGTTATTGCATGCCGGTATTGTATATGAATACCAACGAGAACAAGGAACACGTGCAGCATATCAAATAAAGTTCAAATCGTTGGTATTGGCGGCGTATTATATAGCGCAAGAAGCAATCGAAGAAAATAATAGCGATATCAATAAAACATCGGTAACTTGGATGCAAAAAGGTGAGTATCCTGATCACGTAAAATTAGCCATTCTAAAATGGTTCATTATATTTTCATTAGAAACGGGCGATCTGGGTATCTTCAACGCTATACAAGAAGTAAGTTTTATTGAGCCTTATCAGGCTTCCCTCATTTTATTTACTTGTAGTAATCTTGACTATATCATTCATGCGGATCCGTCTATTGCAACCCCACTTAACGATGCATTTGCTGCCTCCGCATTTATCGACATTGCTTTAGACCATCTATTATTGGAAATCGAATATCACCTTGCGCTAAAGAAATTATTACAGTATAAGCTTTCTTATAAGCAGCAAATTTTATTACATACCTCGCTTGCTTTCTTTGAGCTATTATATCTACAGGATGAAGAGGCGTCTAAACATATTGAAATGCTGCAAGCCATTCCACGAGAGCATTTCGCAGAATTTTCGTTAAACCCTTTGGTGATTATTGAAAACATTCATCACTATTATAGACATAACTCTCTAAAAAGCGACGCTTTGCAAGAAATTAAACTATTTTGTACATATCCTGAACGTAATGCTAATTTAACGCATAAACAGCTGATTTATGTGCTCGCCTATATTGCGTTAAATTTAGAAGGTAACCCGGAGTTATCTATAACCTACTTACAGGCTGTTAATAAATACGTATTGAATTTAAACCAAAACAGTACCGCAGATTTTAAGGCCTCCCTTCATTTTGCGCTAGCAGACAGATACGCACATGTAAAAAAGATAGGTTTGGCAAAACAAGAACAGCAATTAGCATTAAAAATTAACAGTTCTCATACTCTAAATCGTATCCAAGCGGGACTTTTAGATATGGAAATGCTTCGTCAGGAAGGCAGGGACTTCCTTACACACGCCCGACAATTGATCCTAATTACCAAACAATTTAATCTTAAATACTACGAGGCGATTGTTCGCGTATATTTAATAAGGACCTTGAATCCGGAAGTCTATCATAACCTCATCGAGGAACACCGAATTGCCGTTTCTTCTTTGCTTGATAATTCCAGATATAAATTGGAAAGTTTTTACAATCTTTTTAAAGCCACCTTTATCAGTTCTTCGACAGTCAACTGAGTAGTATTGGCCTTAACCGTTTCGGCAAGTACTTTATCTGCCTGTGCCTTGTTGAATCCAAGCATTACTAACGCAGACAATGCTTCTTCATAAGCTGATTGATGATGGGGAACATTAATAAGTGTATCTGGACCTTCCTTCTTAAGCTTATCCTGTAATTCAAGGATAATACGCTGAGCAGATTTTGGTCCGATACCCTTTATTCGTTGTATCTGCTTCACGTCACCTTGTACAATTGCCGCTTGAATCTCTATAGGGGTAATAGAAGATAAAATCATCCGTCCTGTACTAGCTCCTATACCTGAAACTGATAAAAGATGGTTAAACAGACGTCGCTCCCCCTCGTCAGCAAACCCATATAAGGTGTGCGAATCTTCTTTTACCTGAAAGCTAATGAACAGCTTGCAGGACTCGCTGTCTTTGATCTTTCCAAAAGTGTGTAAAGAAATATTGATATGATAACCTATACCATTTACATCAAGCACCACGTATGTTGGACATTTGAAAGCTAATTTTCCATTTAAATATTCGTACATTTTATTGCTTATGAATTATAATTTAAAGGTTGCGTTAAAATATCTTATAAAAAATCAGCTAATTGGTTAGTTCATAAACCAACTAGCTGATTAAATTAATTTCTACTTTTTCTTTTCTTTTGCGTTCGCTTCTTTTTCTTTTGCTTGTACATCTACCACAGCAATCGTTACCATATTAACAATTTCCCGCACAGAACTACCTAATTGCAACACATGCACCGGCTTATTTAAACCTAACAATATGGGCCCTACAGCTTCTGCTTCACCTAATTCTTGCAATAGCTTATAAGCAATGTTACCTGACTCAAGCGTCGGGAACACTAATACGTTAGCTGGCCCGTCACTTAAATGACTAAAAGGAAAATTTTCAGCGAGCATATTACTATTCGTAGCAAAATTAGCCTGCATTTCACCATCCACTATAATTTCAGGGTATTTTGAATGTAGTATTTTTACAGCATTGCGCATTTTTGCAGGAATTTCTCCTTCATTCGATCCGAAATTTGAATAAGACAGCAAGGCTATTCTTGGTTGGATATTCATTTTTTTAACCGCATCATGAAGAAGCACCGTAATATCAACCAATTCTCCTTCTGTTGGATTTTTATTCACCGTTGTATCACCAAAGAAAACCGGGCCTTTCTTTGTTAACATCATATACATACCTGCTACACGACTACCGGGTTTTGTTCCTATAACATGTAACGCTGGACGTATCGTGGTGGCATAGTTTTTTGTTAATCCGGAAATAAGGCTATCTGCTTGGCCAAATTCAACCATGCTTGCGCCAAAATAATTACGGTCTAGCATAAATTTATTAGCTTCAAGCGGTGTCATCCCTCTGCGTTGCCTTTTAACGTAAAGAGCATCTACATACTGCTTAAATTGAGGCGTGTCAACCTCTTCGAAAGGATCAATGATTGCAACATCCTGTAAATCTAATGAGTGTTCAGCAATAATTCGATTAATTTTCTCCTTTTTGCCTAGTAGTATAGGATGCGCGATCCCTTCATCTTTAACAATTTGCGCTGCTTTAAGAATTTTGTAATTATCTGCCTCAGCAAAAACAACACATTTCGGATTTTGGCGTGCAGCCGCACTTAAGTCCCGCATCAATACATCATCAAGGCCTAAACGTTTTCTAAGGGCTTCTTTGTACGCTTCCCAATCTGTAATCTCTGCACGCGCCACACCAGATGAAATAGCTGCTTTCGCCACAGCTGGCGCAACTTCTGTTATTAAACGTGGATCAGTAGGTTTCGGAATAATATAATCTTTCCCGAATTTTAAATTATTTATGTTATAGGCTAAATTTACAGATTCCGGCACCGGTTCCTTGGTAAGCCTCGCAATTGCATGCACCGCCGCCAACTTCATCTCTTCGTTTATGGCAGTAGCCCGCACATCAAGGGCGCCCCTGAATATATAGGGAAACCCTAAAACATTATTTACTTGATTCGGATAGTCCGAACGCCCGGTTGCCATAATAACATCTTTACGAGTGCTCACAGCAAGGTCATAAGCAATTTCAGGATTAGGATTTGCCATTGCAAAAACTATCGGATTCTTGTTCATTGTTTTCAGCATTTCTGCCGACAGCACATCTGCTGCAGATAATCCAATAAAAACATCCGCATCCTTTACAGCTTCCTCTAATGTATGAATATCACGCTCGGTAGCAAATTCTCCCTTTAATGCATCTAAGCCCTGCCTATCTTTACGAATCACCCCAGCTCTATCAATCATCACAATATTCTCCGGCTTCGCACCCAAAGAAATATAGATTCTAGAACAGGAGATCGCTGCAGCGCCAGCACCATTTACCACGATCTTTACTTTCTCTAGCTTTTTCTTCTGTAGTTCACAAGCGTTGATCAATGCTGCTCCGGAGATAATTGCGGTTCCATGCTGGTCATCATGCATAACCGGAATAGACATTTCCTCCTTCAGTCTTCTTTCAATTTCAAAACATTCAGGAGCTTTGATATCTTCTAAATTGATACCGCCAAAAGTGGGTTCTAACAATTTCACAGTACGTACAAAATCGTCCACGTTTTTGGTATCTAGCTCGAGATCGAATACATCTATATCTGCAAATATTTTAAACAATAAGCCTTTGCCCTCCATCACCGGTTTGCCCGCTTCGGGGCCAATATCCCCCAGACCTAAAACGGCAGTACCATTGCTGATAACTGCAACTAAATTCCCTTTGGCAGTATATTTATAAGCATCTTCTTTATTTTCAGCAATTTTTAGGCAAGGTTCAGCAACACCCGGCGAATATGCTAAAGATAAATCACGTTGCGAATTAGTTGGTTTAGTAGGTACTACGGCTATTTTACCAGGACGGCCGTTAGCATGATAATCCAAGGCATCTTGCTTACGATTAATTTTACTCATTTTTTAATTGTTCCTTTCGAGATAACGGTTACTTAATCTTTAATGCTGATTATTGCTTAACAATCAGCTGAAACACCAAAGGTAGGAAGTTTTACGGCCAGTACCTAGCACCCATCATTATTTGTTGTTGATTCATCAAAATGCTGCTATATGTGACAAAATGAATTACTAAATTGTATTGAAGTACATGGCATCTAACAAGTAGGCCAGTTATTAACAAAACAATAATTAACTCGGACCTAAATAGGGTCTTATTCGGAGATTGTTCGGACCTTGTTCGGATAAAAGCGAATAATCTCCAATTTAGTTTCAAATTAAATTCCAGTAAATTATTAATAATTATGCCTTTTGTAGCACTTTTAGCAATTACAAAACACGAGTATAAGATCCAGCACCTTAAAAGAAGCGAAATAGCTGTCAGCTACACTTATTTTAAATAAAAAATATTGTTAAAAATCTGTTAAAAACCAGAAGTAAATGAATAAATCAATAAATTAGCCATTCCAAAAAATTTGATCGTCACTTTATGGTACATCTTAATAGATACTCACTTTTTATTATTTTATCTTTTCTAACACTTACATCCTGGGCGCAATCTCGTCAAAAAGGAATTAACCTTAATACAATCGTTGAAAAAACGAATACGCTTGCAACTCAACAACCTGTTGAAAAAGTATATCTCCATTTTGACAAGCCTTATTACGCAGTTGGCGATACGATGTGGTTTAAGTCTTATCTCACAAGCCATCACCAGCTGTCTACATTAAGCAAAGTGTTATACATTGAGGTGCTTAATAGCCGGGATTCGTTAGTGAAAACAACAATGATTCCCATTAGTCAGGGAACAGGAAATGGAACTATTGTATTAGATCCGCTTATTTATAAGCAAGGAAATTATCGCGTCCGATCGTACACCAAGTATATGATGAACTTTGATCCTGATTACTTCTTTAATAAGAACATTACTATTGGAGACGTTTTCAATAAAAGAGTAAAAACACATGCTAATTTTGTTGCTGATACGAAAGCGAAAACCGCCGTTGTAAATGGGCGTATTCAGTACACTGATGAAGAAGGCAAACCTTTAGCAGACAAACGTGTTACTTGGGAGCTTGTAAAAGGAACCGCCAGTTTGGGTAAAGGGAGAGGTACCACAGATAAAAACGGCTACTTACAAATAAATCTCAGTAATGAACAACAATCCTTGAAGGAAGGGATTTTAAATACCACAATTAACGTGGACAATAACCGATCTACTAATATCAGCTATACTTTACGTTCAGCCTTTCAAACGCCCGACGTGCAGTTTTTTCCTGAAGGTGGGTATCTTATAGCCGACTTACCCAGTGAAGTTGCTTTTAAAGCAGTTGGTGGTGATGGACTAGGAATGTCTGTAACCGGCATAGTGGTTGATCAGAACAACCAGGAGGTGGCAAAAATACAAAATAAACACTTGGGTATGGGTAAATTCACTTTAATACCCAAATCAGATGCCACCTATACTGCAAAAATAACATTATCGGATGGTTCTCAGCGCAGTTATTCGTTGCCTAAAGTTAGACCTTTTGGGACAAGCCTTACCATTGATCCCGCGGATAGCATTAATATTGCGCTTAAAATCATTTCCAACGATCTCTATCTTAAACAAAATCAAGGCAAAGTGTTTTCCATCGTAGCACAGAGCGATGGAGTCATTTACTATGCTGCTCAAACGCCCTTAAATAGCGCAAGCATCAATGCCTCTGTTCCTAAGAATAAATTTCCTTCAGGCATTGTGCAATTTACCTTATTTTCACCTGCTGGAGTTCCACTAAGTGAACGACTCGTATTTATTCAACGGCCAAGTGAACTTCAGCTTAGCCTTCATTCCGATAAGAAGAACTATCAGCAGAAAGCACTGGTTAACTTGTCATTAAATGCGCGTAATGACAGTACGCAGGCCGTTGGCACCTTTTCGGTTGCTGTAATTGACGAGTCTAAGGTTCCCTTTAATGAAAATGCGGAAACAACCATTCTGAGCAGCCTACTTTTAAGTTCCGATATTAAAGGTTATATAGAACAACCCAACTATTATTTTAAAACTGTAAATCCGGAGACCAGGACAAATTTAGACATACTGATGATGACACAAGGTTACAGGCGTTTTGATTACAAAGACATCATTGCTGATAAAATCCCTCCTCTAGCCTTAGTACCTGAACAAGGCCTTGACATTACAGGAACGCTACGTCTACTTAATGGTATTGCCGTTCCCAATGGAAAACTGCAACTCACTATTGGCAACAATAAAAATGCTGTCGAAACAATATCAGATGCGCAAGGTAATTTCAAATTTAGCAACGTGATGTTCACAGATTCGGCGCAAATAACAATTAGTGCTCGAAATAACGAAAATTATAAGAACCTTAAAATTACCTTAAACGGTGATGCGTTTCCGGCCATTACCCCTGGGTATACCGCAGCAGACGAAATTTTAAATATCGACAGCACACTTACACCCTATCTTAAAAACAGCGAAAAGCAATATCGCACCGAACGCGTGTTAGAGGAAGTGGTGATAACGGCTAGGGCCGCGCCGAAGCCACGCCACACGCAGTATCCTGCACTGTCGGGATTAAGTCCTATTCCGGACCATTTAATAGACGGTGCACGTTTTACCGGTTGTAATTTATTGATTAATTGTTTACAAACGGCCGCCATGGGCTTAACCTTTATGGATAACACCTTTTATATCACACGAGACTATAACCAAGGCAACCGCACCCCTGTTCAGGTTTTTCTTAATGGAATGGCAATTGATGTGAACGGGATAAACACGGTGAGCCCTGCAGAGGTAGAGTCGGTGGAAATATTTTTGCGAGACGATTTAGGCACTGTAAATAGAACTTATCAAAGCAATGGTGTTTTGGTAATTAATACCAAGAAGAAGCCGGAGGGTACAAGAATCAGTAAAACAGAACTCGAAAATTTATTACCAAAATCAAATGTGGTGACCATTACACCTTTAGGTTTTCAGGCCGAAAGAACATTCTATATGCCGAAGTATACCGCCACTAGTACGCCGGGCCTCGATTTAAGAACCACCGTTTACTGGAACCCGAGCATTATTACAGATGATCAAGGAAAGGCAAGTTTTAAATTCTTTAATGCGAGTGGCCTAGGCACCTACAAAGCTGTTGTGGAGGGAATAGATGAGAATGGAAACATTGGCAGAGCGGTTTATAGATACAAAGTAGAGTAAATAAATTGGTCGATGCGATTAACTAACTTAATCACATCGACCAATTGCTATTTTTTCTTTCCCATTAAATATAAGCCTAGCGCCCCAGAGCAGGCTGCTAGTATGTATATCAGAAAAATCATAATGCCTGACACCTCAGGTGTTAGCATGATATAAATTATCCCTACAAAAGAGATAAAACCTGTAAACATTGCAACAAATGGAATATGTTTTTTCATACTTTACAAAGTTAACAAACTTAGCTTAATTACATTTTCACCACAAATGTTCACTTCTTATAATTAGCGGCGAAGATATATGCAAGAAGCACTGACTACATTAATAGCACTTATTTACAGGCGTAAATTTCAAAAAACATTCATGAAAGCTGTACAGCCCATCCATCTCTTCTCTTTGCAATTGAGAATTTACTTTGTACATAGAAAATCTGACAATAACATTTCAGTTGCTTCCTTCTAAACACTTAAAAGTTAAGACTTATTTTTTGTATCTTTGTGGCCTTAATAAAAACGATTTTGGTGCGCTGTAAAAAACAAGCTAAAACCTCTCAAACTAGCAATTAAATAGTGGTTGCTTATCATTAGAATTGCCAAAATAATTCATACGTGAATGAACTTAGACATAAATTTTCAAGAGAAATTTGAGGAGCGTCACATAGCTCCTCAAGGTCAGGACGTCCCTGAGATGCTTAAAACAATTGGCGTTGAAAGTCATGACCAATTAATTGCCGAAACTATCCCTTCAAAAATTCGTCTTAAAACCCCACTTAATCTACCACCAGCACTAAGTGAAGCAGGATATTTGAATAGATTGAAACAGATGGCTTCGAAAAATAAGGTTTTTAAATCTTATATCGGTCAAGGATATTACGATGTCATTACTCCTGCGGTAATATTGCGCAATGTCTTTGAAAACCCAGGTTGGTATACACAGTATACGCCTTACCAAGCAGAAATCGCGCAAGGTCGTTTACAGGCTTTGCTAAACTTCCAAACTGCAATTATTGACCTTACAGGAATGGAAATCGCCAATGCCTCTTTATTAGATGAAGCAACGGCAGCTGCTGAGGCAATGTTTATGCAATATGGCCTTCGCAAGAATAAGGATGCCAATACCTTTTTCGTATCAGAAAATATTTTTCCGCAGACATTAGACGTATTAAAAACACGTGCAGTTTCTTATGGGATTCATTTACTGGTTGGTAATCATGAAACTGTTGAACTGAGTGATCATATTTTCGGAGCTTTAGTGCAATATCCTGCCGGTGATGGAAAAGTAATTGACTATAGCACTTTTGCGGAAGCTTTGCATGCAAATGATGCAACCTTGAGCGTTGCCGCCGATCTTATGAGCTTAGCTTTACTTACTCCCCCAGGGGAATGGGGTGCGGATGTGGTAATAGGCTCTTCCCAACGTTTTGGCGTTCCTATGGGTTTCGGCGGCCCGCACGCAGCTTTCTTTGCGACTAAAGACGCTTACAAACGTAATATTCCGGGTAGAATTATTGGTGTCACCATTGATTCGGCAGGAAACTACGCTTTACGAATGGCACTGCAAACACGTGAACAACATATCAGAAGAGATAAAGCTTCATCCAATATTTGTACTGCGCAAGCGCTGTTAGCTATCATGGCAGGCTTTTATGCTACTTACCATGGCCCACAGGGAATACGAGCGATTGCCGGTAGAATTCATGGCCTAACGGTGCTTTTATCTAAAGCCTTAAGCTTATTAGGTTATCAACAAAAGAACAGCACCTTTTTCGATACGTTAACACTCGATCTCGGAGATTTATGTGATCCTTTGCACGCAGAAGCACTTAATAATGAAATGAACTTTCATTACGCAGATAACTCGACAAATATAACTATTGATGAAACCACTACGTTGGCAGATATCAAGGAAATTGTAAGAGTTTTTGCAAAAATAAAAGCTAAAACATTGGCCGACATAGACTTTCATTCTTTAGAAAGTACTTTAACAACAGTAATTCCTGATAATTTACAGCGAACAAGTGCTTATTTAACGCATGATGTATTCAACTCACATCATTCCGAGCATGAAATGTTGCGATATATCAAGTCGCTGGAAGCAAAAGATCTATCTCTCTGTCACTCCATGATACCACTTGGATCATGTACCATGAAATTAAATGCCACTACGGAGATGATTCCTGTTTCATGGGAGGCCTTTAGCAAGCTGCACCCATTTGCCCCAGCAGATCAAGTAGGCGGCTATATGCAGTTATTGGACGAACTGAACCAATGGCTTTCGACAATTACAGGTTTTGCAAAGATGAGCTTTCAACCAAACTCCGGAGCACAGGGTGAGTATGCAGGCTTGATGGTTATCAGAGCATATCATGAAGATAGAGGCGATCACCATCGGAACGTAGTTTTAATTCCCTCGTCAGCTCATGGCACCAATCCAGCCTCCGCATCAATGGCAGGTATGAAGGTGGTTATTGTAAACTGTGATGATCGCGGAAATATTGATGTCAATGATCTAAAGGCCAAGGCGGAAGCAAATAAGGCACATTTAAGCTGTCTTATGGTAACCTATCCATCTACTCATGGTGTATTTGAAGAGTCCATTATAGACATTTGCCAAATCATACACGAAAATGGCGGGCAAGTTTATATGGATGGCGCCAATATGAATGCACAGGTTGGGTTGACGAGTCCCGCCGCCATCGGCGCAGACGTCTGCCATCTCAATTTACATAAAACTTTCTGTATTCCTCATGGAGGAGGTGGGCCAGGTATGGGACCTATTGGTGTAGCGGAACATCTTGTACCTTTCTTACCAGGACATGAAATAGTAGACATTAATGAAAGCAAATCTATCTCAGCCGTTTCCGCCGCGCCGTTTGGTTCAGCTTCTATCCTCATCATCTCGCATGCTTACATAGCTATGATGGGGGCTGAAGGGTTACAAAATGCTACGCAGTTTGCTATCTTAAATGCAAACTATATAAAAGCTAGACTAGAAAATAGCTATAAAGTGTTATATGCCGGTGCTAATGGGCGCTGTGCGCATGAGATGATCTTGGACTGCAGAAGCTTTAAGAATGTAGGCGTAGAAGTGGGTGATATTGCAAAAAGGCTTATGGACTACGGTTTTCACGCACCAACGGTTTCTTTTCCTGTGGCTGGTACGCTGATGGTGGAACCAACTGAATCAGAACCCAAAGCAGAACTCGATCGCTTCTGCGATGCCTTAATCGCTATCAGAAAGGAAATTGAAGCAATTGAAGTGGGAGAAGTAGATAGAAGCAACAATTTGTTAAAACAAGCTCCTCATACATTAGCTGTTATCAGCATGGATACCTGGGATCGTCCTTATAGCCGGCAAGAGGCAGCTTTTCCTCTTTCTTATGTTGCCACTCGTAAGTTTTGGCCAGCAGTAGGAAGAGTAAACGACTCTTATGGGGACCGTTCGCTAGTATGTTCTTGTCCTCCATTGAGTGAGTATGAAGAAGCAACAACTAGTTAGTTAGTTAGTTATTTGTTTGTTAGTGGTTGTTCGTTCGTTTTTACCCGTAGCGCTTTCAACCAATTTATTTAACATGCAGGAAACTTATTATAGAAAAAGGTGTGATTGGAAATCACACCTTTTTTAGTTGATTAGCTTCGGTCAATTCGAAACCTACCTATACTGTTTTTACAAACCTCTCATCGTAATTTTCTATATCCATTATATAATGGTTCTGCGTTAAGAAATCAAATAATGGTTTGGCCGCAGTAGATACCGGCATATTCTTCGTAGTAATGATTTCATTATTTGCCTTATCTAGGTATGGATAAGCGTACAGCTTGACATTTTTGCTAAACATCCCGCTCACATAAGCAAGTAATTCATCCGTATAGGTGTCCCCATAATTTTTAGAATTGAAAACATTTCTAAGATTTGAAATGTTAGTGGATATTCCAACATTATTGGGTTTAAATTGCGCGAGAAAACCCGCTAATTTATGATTTCTCGTAAAGTTAGAAACGAGAATATGATTACCGGTCGCAGACATTTCTTCGGCTCTTTTTGCAAAGTATTCTAAATCTTCATTGCTTAAAACAGGATGATCATCCAATGCGTTGGACATCAGCACCTCAATCATGACAAGGAGATTGCTGTCTTTTACCCCAAGATTCTTTTTAAATTGATCAACCGCTAGATTAAATAAATCGAAGTTAGGGTTAGATTTCTGTCGGTATTTAGTTCTTAAGATGATTACATCCTTTTTATACAGGAAATCCTTTGCCTGCCGCGCATGTCCATGGCGGTCAAATATGGCAGCACTGGAAAATCCTTTTGCTATCAGATAAAGGTTGATCAATCTTTCGTTGACATTTTTAAATATTGGTCCGTTAAGCTTAACAAAATCAATCTCTACAGACCCGGAAGCTAAATTATCTGCCAAACTTTCAATCATTGTTTGAATATCATGAATGTAAAAATAAGCTGCAAAAACCAGGTTCACACCAAGAATACCTAATACAGTCTGCTGTAAGGAGGAATCGCTATCCAACAAACGCACATGCATGATAATACTATTTGGATTTCCTCCAACCTCAGACTGAAATTGTAGGCCTATCCAACCGTGAGGATCATTGGTTTTGCTAAAATTCAACGTGGTAACGGTGTCGGCAAAAGCGAAAAATCTGCGATTTTGATATTTAGCACCAACTAACCGATCGGTTAAAAGCCTATATTCATGATCTAACATTTTTTCCAAACGGGAGCTACTTACATACCTTCCGTTTTCTTCTGCTCCATATATAGCATCACTAAATGCCATATCATAGGCACTCATTGTCTTTGCAATAGTTCCAGAAGCAGCCCCAGCAGTAAAAAAATTACGCGCGACTTCTTGCCCGGCGCCTATCTCGGCAAAAGTGCCATAAATTTGTTCGTTTAAATTAATTTTTAATGCTTTACGTTTATTTTCCAATATCTCTCTTGCCATGTGGCAAAGGTAGGGATTTAGTTATGTTTGTGAATTATGAGTTGTGAGTTTTTTAAAATTAAGCCGCTTCCTAATTCGCCATCAAACCTTAAAAGCAAGACAAGTCTATTAACTAAGCGCATAAAAAAGCGCCGCTGCATGGAGTGCCTGCCCGATTTTATTATCCTTTAGTAATTTTTTTGTTTCTTCTATCGAAACTAATATTACCTCAATCTCCTCCTGATCATCTAATGCTTGTTCCTTTACCTTTACTCCGCCTTTAGCAATAAAAGTGGTAGTTATATTTGTGCTCGTCGCTGGATTTGGATATAAATCCACCAATTTCTCCATACTATCAAATGCATATCCCGTTTCTTCCAACATTTCTCGTTTGGCAGCAAGCAAAGCCTCCTCTCCTTCGTCAATAACGCCACCAGGTATTTCCAGAAACTCTTTACCGGCGCCATGGCGATATTGTTTAACTAGTATAATTTCATTTTCTTTTGTAAAGGCTACTACGTTCACCCAATTTGGGTACTCTAAAACGTAATATTCAGGCACTATGTGACCGCTAGGCATTTGGCATTTATCTCTTCGGAGCACAGCCCATGGGGCTTTCACTAAATATTCTGATGTTAATATTTTCCACTTCATCTGTTAAAATATAAGGTTATTCAGTATTGAAAATTTCCTTGAATGGCATTTATAATAACTTGTGTCAATTCTTCTGGCTTTGCGCTTTTTTCTAGGTAGCCTTTTGCACCTGCTTGCATGGCTTTCCTAATAGTATCTTGATCATCTTTCATATCTGCAAGCATAATGATCAAGCAATTTGGAAAGTGCTTTTGGAGTCTCGACAATCCTTCCATATCATTCGTACGTAGCAAACTAACATCAAGTAGGATCACTTCAGGTCGACCATTGGCTTGGTCTAGTAGCTGTATGCTCAATAAGGAATCTAATTCTAGCACCAAATCAAAAGAGAGGTTGTAATGATTTATAAGAAGAATTCTTAAAACGTTACGAATAACTTCATTATCACTTACAATTCCAATTTTTATCGAGTCGATATTTATCATACACCTTACCGATTTATGTCATTCAACCGTGTTAGACAAATCTTCAAGCTCTCTCTCCAATGTGGAATTAATAATTGAAATTGTTGCTTAATTTTTGTCTTATCCAACACCGAGTATGCCGGTCTCTTAGCTTTTGTTGGAAAATCAATTGTTTTTATAGGCTTTAAACGGAGCTGTTTATTACTTAATTCAAAAATTGCATGCGCAAAATCATACCAGCTTGCCACTCCCTCATTGCTATAGTGATACAGCCCGAATTTTTGATCACTGTTATCAATTATCGTTAGAAGCGCATTGGCCAAGTCAATCGCATAAGTCGGTGTTCCCACCTGATCGGCTACAATGTTAAGTTCATCTCTCTCTTGAGCCAGCTTCAACATGGTTTTAGCAAAATTATTAGCATATTCGGAATATAACCAGCTGGTTCGAATAATTATATGTTTGTTCCAAATATTTTGGATTAAGTGCTCTCCATCCAATTTTGTTTTGCCATACACTCCTGTTGGTTTCGTTATGTCGTTTTCACTTAACAGACCTGTTGCCGTTCCTTCAAAAACAAAATCGGTTGAAATGTGAATCATCACAGTATCAAACTGCTTACATAGTTCGGCTAATATAGCCGGGCCTGTAGCGTTCAATGCGGTAGCCACCACCTCTTCATCTTCAGCTTTATCCACTGCTGTATAGGCTGCACAATTTATCACAGTTTTAGGCCTGTATTTATTAAACAGTCCTTCGATTTGCTCTTTGTCGCAAATATTTGCTTCAGCGGAGGAGAGAAATATTAAATTATCGTTCTTTGAAACAGCCGTTAAACACTGTCCTAGTTGCCCTTTGCCTCCTAACACCAATATTTTATCGCTCATTTAATAATTTAAATTTATTGAGTTGAAAATTTCACTTTACTCAAGCCTTACGTGACCTAGTATATTTATAACACAGATATACAAATTTGTTATAAGTAATAAAGAGATATTTTTGACATAACAATTCAATCCCTAATTAGAAAAGCCATTCGCTAATTAGTCATTTTAACAGGCTTAATAAAACCTTCGCTATCAAAAAGCATTTTATCGATGCAGGTAACGCGATGATGCGCGCTCGTTTCGCCGAGAGGTCTTCTATGGTATACAATGTACCACTCGTCATTCCCTTTTCCTTGAATAACTGAATGATGGCCAGCACCGGTTGCAATGGTTGGATCCTGCTGTAAGATGGTGCCGATTCTTTCAAAAGGGCCAAATGGAGAATCAGCTATCGCATATGCCACCTTATAGTCGGGGCCTGTCCATCCTCCCTCAGACCACATAAAATAATATTTCCCATTTCTAACGAACATGAAAGGACCTTCAACATATCCCTTAGGAGTAACTTCCTTATATAGTTCACCGTCTGCAAAAGGCTCCAAGGCAGTAAAATCGTCTTTCAATTTAACCAAATTGCAATGTCCCCAACCACCATAATACATGTAATAAGTACCATCTTGATCTTTAAAAACAAATTGATCAATAGGTTGAGCACCGTTTACAATCTCATTTATTAAAGGTTTTCCCAACAAATCTTTATACGGTCCTTCCGGTTTATCGGCAACAGCCACTCCTATTCCGCCTACTTCGCCTTCATGGACGTCATTTGCTCCAAAAAAAAGATAATACTTCCCATCTTTCTTTAAAACAGCGGGAGCCCACATTGCCTTTTTTGCCCATTTAACACTGCTTGTGTCAATAATATGTGCATGCTTTTTCCATGTTTTCAGATCTTTCGATGAAAATGCATCCATAAAAATCTGTTCTTCGTATGGTGCTGAATAGGTTGGAAAAACCCAGAACTCATTTCCATATTTTACACCTTCTGGGTCTGCATACCAGCCGGAAACAATAGGATTTTGTTGTGCATAACTTATCGACCTATTGCAAAATAGGCTCAGCAGCAAGAAGGTAGTCGAACAGTAGAATTTTAATTTATTAATTTTCATCAGTATAAATTGTTTTTTTAATGGCAATGAAGCTATCATGGGCAATATTCATTACTGTTTTTGAACGCTTGCTCATGATGGTTTCATTTAAGACCTATATTGGATGGCCTTATTTGTTGAAACAGTTATAGGCAGTAAATATAATGGTTTACGGGCTAATTTTTAAGGTTTGCAGCCAGGTATTTTATTAAAGCAGCCAACATCGTTAGCTCATTGTAATAGTTAATAGTTTTTTTACATTCTTATTAAAATAGTTTAATTCTATTTCACATGCAGGCAAATATCACATCATTAATTTGGCTCATTTTTTCACATTTTTCTCAACAGCGCCACTATCAATTAAATAATGTAGAATTACAAAAAAATGCTATTTTAGAAAATGTATTTATTCATTAATATTCTCGCAGTTTTGCTGGTCTGTTTTACACTTTTGCCATTGGTGAAACATGACTATTGGACATTTAGAGTATTTGACTATCCGCGTTTACAAAAGTTGACCTTGTCTAGCATCTGTTTTGTTTTATTGCTTGTATATTTTAAGGCGGATGCTATTTTTCATTGGATTTTAACAATTTCGATCTTTATAACGATCATTTATCTTTCATCCCAAGTGTTCCCCTTTACACCCTTTGCCAAAAAACAAGTGCTTACGGCCAGTACTAATGACCCCACTAGTTGCATCAGCCTTATGATTGCTAATGTTTACGAAGACAATACAAATACAAGGGGTTGTTTGAAAGAAATTCAAAACGCGCAGCCTGATGTTTTGTTATTGTTGGAAACGAACAAGCGTTGGGATGAATCAACAAGAAATTTGGAGAAAGACTATCCTTATCATATTAGGGTTCCACTGGAAAACACCTATGGAATGTTATTATATTCGAAACTTCAACTTTTCAATGAGGAAATAAAATACATGGTTGAGAATGACATTCCATCAATCCATTGCCAAGTCCTTTTAAACAATGGTAAAAAAGTGCAATTGTATGCTGTTCATCCAACACCTCCCGTGCCTAACGAAAATCCTCGCTCCACAGAAAGAGATAAAGAATTATTACTCGTAGCTGATTTGGCCAAAGCATCTACTATGCCTGTTATTGTTATAGGTGACCTAAATGATGTGGCCTGGAGCTACACCACAGAGCTATTCTTAAAAATGAGTGGTTTACTTGATCCAAGAAGGGGAAGAGGTTTCTTCAACACCTTTCATGCCCATTATCCCTTTATGCGCTTTCCGCTAGATCATGCTTTTTTTTCAACAGACTTTAAATTGAAGAAAATAAAAAGGCTTTCCAATTTCAATTCGGATCATTTTCCAATTTTTATAAATTTACAATATGAAACTACTGCATCAGAAGAACAATCTGCAATGGAAGTAGATCTAGAAGACATACAAGAGGCAGAAGAGAAAAAACAAACTGCATAGCACAATGCATTACATGTTATTGAACACCGAAAATAAACGAACCTTTCAAAGATGCCTTCAGTTGCTTACATTTGAATAAGGGCTATTTATTGCTTGATCATCTTAAATAGATTAAATGAAAAAAATATTTGCTTCGAAAACATCTGAGGGATTTGATTGGATTGATTTGACAGATCCTACAATAGAAGAAATACAGGATATTGCTAAACAGTTCTCGTTACATGAAACATCAATTAAAGACTGTATGCAGCCCGATCATTTACCAAAATATGAGGTTGTTGATAAATACACGTTTATTATCTTTAGGGTATTTACTAAACAAGCCCTAACAGAGGCTGATACCATACAAGAATTGACAAATAAAATTGCACTATTTTTCACGGCAGAACACATGATTACTGTCCATAGATCAGAGCAGCCCTTAATAGAAGAAGTAAAAGCAAAAGCTATAGATGGCGGTGGATGTAAAGACACGCTTTGTCTTCTTAACAGGCTAATTAGAGCCTCATTACTTACTTTTGAGGAGCCAAGTATTAAGCTCTCTAAATCATTGGATTATTTTGAAGAAAACGTTTTTTTAAAGCAGCGAAAAGCCCCTGTTCTGAGAGGTTTGTACTATGTAAAAAGGAAGGTAGATGTAATGAGAAGACTTCTTATTTTATCGCATGAAATAATTGATAAAATAGACACCCCTAAGCAACGTAATATCTATACGCGCGATTTACGTGATTTATATGTACGTATGCAAAATATTTACGATAATTTATCCGAAAATACGGCACAATTACTTTCGGCTTACTTTTCAATAGCTTCCCATCGCACTAATGAGATTATGCGTGTACTTACCGTCTTTTCGGTATTCTTTATGCCTTTGACCTTCGTAGTGGGTATATATGGCATGAACTTTCATTTTATGCCAGAGCTGGATTGGTATTTTGGATATCCGTTAATTATGTTGGTAATGGCTATTATAACTATAGCCATTTATATTTGGTTCAGAAAAAAGGGATGGTTATAGATTTCCAGAAATTTCAATTAATCCAGCGGACCAAGACAGCCCCACTCCAAAACCAGCTATAATGATGCTGGCTTTTTGACTTTTCATATCTTGATTACTATAATTTTTGAGCGCAATTGGAATAGTTGATGACACCGTATTGCCTCCTTCTCTTAAATTAATGTAAAATTGGTGAACCGGTAATAATAGCCTCTCCCGCATCACTTTTAGCATATGAGCATTTGCCTGATGGAAAACAAATTGCCCAACATCCTCCTTTTTGATCTCGTTAAATTTTAATACTTCTTCTATAAATGGTGGGATTACGGTGCTGGTAAATCTGAAAATTTCCGGTCCATTCATATAGAGGTTATTCTCAGTGTATATGTTGCCCCTTCCGTATATATGCTCAATCGCCTGTCCATTAACGGGAAATCTAGTACCGCCATTTTTTACGATGAGTTTGTTATAACCTTTCCCATCGGTACCGAATTTAAATCGGTAAATTCCATTTTCATCCGTAGCGGAAATCAAAGAAGCGGTAGCAGCGTCTCCAAATATGGCTCTGTTAGACCTATCTTTTTTATTAATGTATTTCGAGTAAGTATCTGTAGTGACTAATAACACTTGATTAGCTTGTCCACTTTCTATAAATGCTTTGGCCATACTTAGACCATACGTGTAACCTGAGCAACCTAAGTTAAAATCGAAAGCCCCCACTGTTTTTTTAAGCCCCAATCGATCCTGCAGGATGCAGGCGGTGGAAGGCATAATATATTCTGGGCTTTGAGTGCAATAGAGTACATAGTCTATCCCCGCTTTATCAACTCGTTTAAAAAGCTTCTGGCAAGCTCTCTCCGCTAAATCCAATGCAGTTTCCCCTGCTGCTGCTATATAGCGGCTACTGATACCAATTTTAAATTCAAACTTAGAAAAATCGTAATCCGGAAACTCTTCACTAAGATCTTGGTTGGTAATTTTTTTCTCGGGAAAATAATATTCTATAGCCTGTAGTCTAGCCCCCATAAAAGGTTTTACATTAACATTTTTTTCAATAAAGAGTGCAAACCTACTCCTTTTCGCCGTAATTTTCATTAAATAGCATCAGAAAAT
>DATMSZ010000208.1:0-4695 GCA_035565175.1 Pseudosphingobacterium sp. | reverse complement strand
GGATCATATGACATAAAAACACCATCTAAAGGTATATAGTTATATTCTAACCCTTAAATCCCATTTTATAGATGTATAAATTCTCGGAGGCTACTGACAGAAATAGGAAAAGCAGGAAATATGGGGCTCATGTTGCCTTGATTTCATTATTTGTTATTTATGAAATCAGTATACTCGGGTTGCTATATCCCAAAGAGAACCTGCTCCTGCAGCTACCATATTACATTCCGGCGATTGGACTTTTTTACATCCATTCCTTATTAGTTATGAGGTGCTGGCGAGAGAACATATTCCATCGGATCACCGTTGTCATGATGACCTTTATCGAAATATTAATTTATGTTTTGGTAATACATTTCATATCAGCGATAATTTATAAAATGCCTTTTGAAAGCAAGGAAATTTCAGGCTTTCAAACCACAATCAAAGCTATCTGGAAGGCTATATTGATTCTTGGGATCAGTTGTGGTTATTGGGTCGCACGCAGAAACATTTATAATGCCCAATTGGTAAAGGAACTTCAGCTCCAACAGGCCATTATTGAAAGGAAACAGGTTGAATCGGAAAATGCATATCTCCGGGCACAGATAAACCCTCATTTTATTAAGAACACCATCAACTATGTTTATGGGTTGGTGGAAAACACCTCTAAAGATGCAGGAAGTGCATTACTGTTGTTGGCGGAATTTATCGATTATTCCTACGGTGAATCTGAGAGAGAAATTTCTGAACTTGTTCCTATAGAAGAAGAGATCCGAGAAATAGATTGTTATCTAAGTATAACCAGGTTGAGATACCGGGAATATTTCAGCATCAATTTCGAAAATGATCTGCCAGATGAGGTTAATTTTAAAATCCCTCCAATGTTGCTGTTGTCTTTCATTGAAAACATGTCTAACCATGGTTACATCAATAAGCCACACGACCCGGCGATTATAAAACTTTACATGACCGAAGGAGCCTTCCATTTCGAAACCTCGAACCTCAGCAAACCGAAAAGCAATAAGTCGGCAAGTAAAAAAAGAATAGGTCTTAGCAATAACCGAACACGCCTGGATGCCTATTTTCCTGATAAATATACACTTGACATTACGAATGATGGAAATTATTTCAAGGTTAAACTAACGGTACAAATATGAGAAAATTAAGAGTTTTCATTGTTGATGATGAACCCCCTTCGTTAGATTTACAAAAAGCTCTCATAAGCAGAATTTGGTGGCTTGAATGGGTTGGATGTGAGACAGACCCATTTGTTGCATCTGAAATTCTGCAGACAAATGATTTGAAAATCGATATTGTATTACTGGATGTCGAACTGCCGGGGTTATTCGGTACAGAGATCGCGAAGGTTATTCCGCCTGAAATCTGCATTATATTTTCATCCGCCTATGGAAATTACGCACTGGAAGCTTTCAGTTTGAATGCAGTTGATTTTATTCACAAACCATTTTCTTATGAAAGGTTCTGTGAAGCAATGGAAAAAGCAAGGAGATGGCTTTCCATAAGGGACATATCTGCTGCTAATTCTACCGGGCAGAGGTATAACGTTAAACTCAGCGGGAAAGGGCATTCGGCGTTTTTATTGGACGAGGAAGTCATTTATGTTGAAACATTGAGGGATAATCTATATTTCCACTTACAGGATGTAAGTTATAAGACAAATTATTCTATTGAGTACATAATGCAGAAGCTGAACAATGATTTATTCCTTCAGGTCCACAGGTCGTTTGTTGTTAATGTAAAAAAAGTAAGAGGTGTTAGCAAAGGGAACATCATCATGAATAATGATAAGGAGATTCCCATCGGCGATCTGTATCGTAATGCCTTTTACGAACGTTTCGGCAGTAATGGTAATATAAGGGACTTATAACTAAAGGGCAATTAAGCCCTTCTGCTAGCAAGCGCAAGGCTCTCCCTAACTTTCTTTATAGCATATTGGTAAACCAACATCTCATGGGTTCGCTGATCAGTCGGAAAAAATCGGTTAACGTGCATGTGCATAAGATCAGCAAATAACTGTATGCCCTGCGTTGTTGGATGCATTTTCAGTGTTTTAATAAACGAGTTTCTAAACTTTGTAAGTCTCCTATTCTGCAATAGAGTAAGATCAGGGAACGCCATTGAATTAAATTCCTTGTATTTTGTATTGATTTCCTTAAATGCAAATACACTTAAGCGGTGCTCAACGGACAGTGCTTTTGCCAGTCTACTCAAAAGTTCATCAAACTTATCGTATTCAAAGATACCGGCTTCCCGTATCTTTAGAATAGTAGAGAGAATAAGTTCGTATTTTTGATAAGGAGTTATTTCGGAGCCGATGAGGGAAATCACGAATTGGCTATCAATGCAGAAATGGGCTTCTATAGCGTTCATATTAACCATTGCATAGCGTTCTAATTCCCGTTTATAAGTTTTTATGCAAAATTCGGAGATAATCTCGTTTTGAATATAATAGTCCAGCTCCCAAGAAAGTTTGCTGGTAATACTTTGCATATTTTCCAGTTGGCTAAGCCTGATACGCAAACGGATATGGTCCGCTGGATAATTGTACCGAACAAAAAACCATTCCTCGACCTGGTAATGGTACCGGTCCAAAAAGGGAAAGATAGCCATCAATAAAATCTCATCCGCTCTTTGTGGATGAGAATAAATCTCAAAGTAAAGCCATTCACCGCCTGGCGGTATTATACGGGTAGTGATTGATGGAAAGGATAAAGACCTGCGCCTGGCAGGTTCATGATATACGGTGTCATTATGTTGAAGAGTGACCATAAATTCACAACAGTGAGGGTTACCTTTGTTGTCCATCAATTTAGAATCTGCCGGTAAGAATGCCTCCTCAATTAGTAATTCTTTATTTCTCCGTAATAATTCAGAGAGCATTCTCATATCTGTTTTTGAATCCCTTTGGAATAAGAGTGTCTGATCCCCGGTACCTGTCCTGAAATAAATGGAAACTTTCTTCTCCTTCAATATGTTCCCTAAATATTCTTCTTGTTCTAAACCTTTACTTTGTAGACCGCTATAGGCCAATTTCCATTTCTCCCTGGACACGATTAGATTTTTGTAAAACATCCTTGGGTAATGTGATAGGCCCGGAATAATATCCTGCAAATTGGGAAGAAAATTTGTCCTCAGTCCCTGATGCTGTAAATCACAAAGCAGCCGGAAGACAGACAAGTCCGATCTGCTATAATTGTACGCGCTGCTAAGTCTGGGGACAAGCCTTTTGTTAAGGTGTTTAGATCGCAGTATTATTTCGCCTCCAGATACGGAAATCAATAGATCATTCAAATTTAGAGGTTCATTTGTAGTATTATAATCCAACAGACTTAACTGGTAGTCGTAAATACATTTTCTTCTATTAATGTTGTCCACGTGGGATTCAGACTGGTAGCCGATATCAAAAAAGATGACATCGGGATTGGCTTTTTGTTCCGTCTGTGTAATACTCTTGCAAATATTATGTACCTCGTCATTTGCGATTGTAAAACGGCCCGGCAAAGCAGTGGCTGTGGCGCCCCCGAGAGAATCAATACATAGCATAGTTCCGGCATCGGAAAGCAGGGCAGTAAATGTGTTAGGTAACTGTTGGTGTGCAATAGGCGATAAAGGATAGCTTTCTAAATCAATAGGAGTTGGGAACGTAAGATCCTTTGTGAGATGAACTTTTAATGGGGAGTGTTTAATACTATTCTTTTCAGTCAGGTTCTTTAATTGTTCAATGAAATCGTTCGCATCTTCGCTGGTTTCCAGACCTCCATAACTAATGCCGAGCTCCGGATCTAATGCGATCAAAAAAGGGATCTCACGCATTTCAAATTTTCTTATAAAATCCGATTTAAATTTTGAAAGGGTTTCGTTTATTTTTTGTGGTAGCAGCTCGCAGAGAATCGTAACCAGTTCCGGTAAGTGCTTAAAATGTTGATGATTGATATTTGCAGCAGAAGTAGCTATTTCGGATAGTAAATATGTATTGTTTGAAAAATCACCAACAATACCAACTCTATCAAAATAATCCTGTCCTATAATGTTCGGGATTTGATCAGTAAATAAGAGTTGGATATCGATGAGGTGCAACAGCGTCTCTGCTATATCGGTTGAATCTGGAAATTGCGATCGGTATAAATCGATGATCTCTTCATAGCATAATCGTTTAGTACATGATTTTAGGATCTCCAGCACAGTTTCATTCAATGGTATTTCGGAAAGCTCATAGCTCTCTCCATTTCGCCTTAAATACCGGATGGAGTTTCCAAGGATATAGTAGCTATTGTTGGAAACGATTTTTGTGTAAGAATGAAGGCTGCCCTGGCTGCTTTCTTTTAAATCCCAATCGGTAAATATGTGTGGGATGAAACGTTCTAAAATTATTTTTTCTTGACTGAAACTGGGCATTAATGTAGCGGTACCGAAGCCTGCAAAAGCACCGAAGGGAGTCGATCTGAATTTCGCCCGGTTGAAGTATTTCCAGATCGTAAATTGAATATTAAAAGGAAGCTGTGAAATTTCGGCGGCAGTTTCTATATGTTCGATCTGTTTGCAAAAAGTAGGTGAAGAATCATTGATAGCAGCTTTTAATATAGGCCAGGAATCTTCCAGTGTTGCATTGATACTTAACATTGGTGCTCTGAAAATTATCTTATTAGATAGGGATAGTTTAAGATTATTTGATTTCATGGCTGAATATACCAA
>DATMSZ010000207.1:0-3018 GCA_035565175.1 Pseudosphingobacterium sp. | reverse complement strand
TCCAAACTTTAAAGAATATCGAATGAAATTAGTAAACCTAGATAAGGTGGAACATATTCATGAAGTTTTAGATGAAATATCGGCTTCCTTTAATGTAACCGTATTGATATAAAATAAAGTAAGTACTTGTTTCATTTTATGTGATAAAATCACCAATAACTAAATTTAACAAATCAATATTTCACTTTTATTTCTTCATTTCCTATCTTGGCAAAAAATCCATTTATTATGGTCACAGAAATTACCGAAGGAGTAAAAGTTTCGGTAGAGGCAATATACCAACCCGAATACTCTAATCCAGAAAACGAACATTTTATGTTTGCGTATCGCATTACGATTGAAAATGTTGGAGAATACAGTGTCCAGCTATTAAGCAGACATTGGTATATTTTCGATTCCAACGGGACGCATCGCGAAGTGGAGGGGGAGGGTGTGGTAGGCCAACAACCTATCATAGCGCCAGGAGAACAATATGAATATGTATCAGGATGCAATTTAAAAAGCGATATGGGAAGCATGCAAGGAAGCTATAAAATGCTTCGGGAAATGGATGGTGCATTATTTGATGTAGTTATCCCTAAATTCCATTTAATGCCTGATCATAAGCTCAATTAAACGACATTTTATCACATTGCTAAGGCCTAAACCATTCAAAGCAATTCCACACCTGTCCTCTCAGATTGTAAATAATAAGTAAAAGTAGGTTCATCCGATTCTTTATCCGCTATTCTAACATGTCATAATAGATATTATTACGTACTTTTGCAATAAATTTGGGACAATACCGTATATATGACAGCATTAATTTATGGCGCTACCGGATTAATAGGAAGTCAGCTGCTTTCTTTACTGATAGAAGGATCTGATTATCAGAAAGTTATTATATATACTCGTAAAAAAATAAATATTGAAAACAATAAAGTTAAGATAATTATAGACGAGCTTAATGCAATAAAAAAGTATAAAAACGATTTAAAGGCTGATCATGTGTTTTGTTGCCTCGGAACCACTCGCAAAAAGACTCCAGACAAAAAAGAGTACTATAAAATAGACCATGACTATCCTTTAACAGCAGCAGCCATTGCCATTGAAAACAGTTGTAAACATTTTCACTTGGTATCAAGCATTGGGGCTAACAAAGAATCGTTATTTTTTTACACTAAAACAAAAGGTAAACTAGAAAATGACATATCCTTTTTACCATTTGATAGTATCAATATTTATAGGCCGTCTTTACTTTTAGGTGCTAGGAGGGAAAAACGTAATGCAGAAAATATTTCTGCTAAAATATTAAACATTCTTAATCCGGCTTTGATTGGGCCATTAAGAAAATACAAGAGCATACAAGCATTAACTGTTGCGAGAGCTATGTATAATCAGTCTCTTAACAATGCAAAAGGAATCAATATCTTCTTACCAGAAGAATTAAATAAAATAGCGTGAGCATATTATCTACAGAACGAGTTGGTCATTCTTTTAATGACAAGTGGTTATTCAAAGATCTAACTTTTGGACTTCAAAAGGGAGACAGGACAGCTTTAGTTGGTGTTAATGGAACAGGAAAATCCACATTACTTAAAATATTAGCAGGAAAGATAAGTCCTTTAGAAGGCGCTGTCGTAAGAGCTAGGGACATAAAAATAGGCTATCTAGAGCAAGATCCGGATTTTTCCAATCTTTCTATAGTCAGCGATTTTATTTACAATGCCGAAAACGAAATACAACAATTAGTTTTAAAATACGAAACCCTACTAAACCAGACCGACCCAGATAAAAATGAGTTTGAGCAAGTCATGGAAGAAATGACTATTAAAGAAGCTTGGACCTATGACGACAATTTAAAAACAATTTTAAACAGATTGGGTATAACCAATCTGTCACAAGATATCAGTTCCTTGTCAGGTGGCCAGAAAAAAAGATTGTCTCTCGCTAAATTACTAATAGATGATCCAGATGTTTATATATTGGACGAACCTACTAACCATTTGGATATTGAAACAATAGAATGGCTGGAGAAATTACTCACTAGCGGACAAAAAACCGTTCTATTAGTTACCCATGATCGCTATTTTTTAGATAATGTATGTACTGAAATAAAGGAACTGCATCAACGTGAGTTTTACGCTTATAAGGGAAATTACAGTTACTTTCTAGAAAAAAAGGCGGAAAGAGAAATTTCAGAAAATTCAACGCTTGAAAAGAATAAAAACCTTTTAAAGAAAGAATTAGAATGGATGAGAAGGCAACCTCAAGCCCGTGGGACTAAATCGAAATCACGTATCAATGCGTTCTACGACTTAGAAGAGAAAACAAAAACGCAAAACAATAATAATACTGTAGAATTAAGCGTAAAAGTAAGCAGGCAAGGAAGCAAAATTTTAGAAATAGATAATGCAACCAAATCGTTTAATAACAAAACGATTATTCCTGCCTTCACTTATACCTTTAAAAAGGGTGATAGAATTGGCTTAGCAGGAAAAAATGGCAGTGGAAAATCTACTCTTTTAAATTTAATAACACAACAATTAGAACCCGATAGCGGTAAAATCAGTGTAGGTGAAACAACCGTTTATGGATATTACAAACAGGGGGGATTAAACTTCAAAAATAACCAGCGTGTTATAGATATTGTAAAAGAAGTTGCAGAGTACATAACCATGGCTAAAGGAGAGACCATTACAGCTTCCCAACTACTCACGCACTTCTTGTTTCCACCAGAAAAGCAGTTTGGATTTGTCGAAAATTTAAGCGGTGGAGAAAGAAAAAGACTCCAGTTAATGCGTGTTTTAATGCAGAATCCTAATTTTCTTATTCTAGATGAGCCAACAAACGATTTAGATATAGATACACTTAATGTCTTGGAAAATTTTCTTCTTTCTTTTCCAGGCGTATTGATATTGGTTTCTCACGACCGTTATTTGATTGATAAGCTGGTGGATCAACTCTTTATAATAGAGCCTAACCAGCCCATCAAAATCTATAACGGAAATTATTCTGACTACAGATATGAAGAGGAAC
>DATMSZ010000206.1:0-21643 GCA_035565175.1 Pseudosphingobacterium sp. | reverse complement strand
CCTGAATAATATACCAAAATATGATTTAAGTATGGTTAACCTTTTCTAAGAGTTAAAAATGACGTACTGAATTATGACAAGTCGTATTGCCTTCACTAAAAAGCGTTGATTCGGTTTTCTGTATGGGACTGTCGCTGGCTTCTTAATTTATCCTGTAGCTCCGTAATTGCTTTCTTTTTATTCTTTTTAATTCTTTCAAGCAATAATTTCGGACCGCCGTCAGGGTTGTACCTGGAGCCCCAGTTAAGAAACTCCACCATGAGCGGTACCAGTTCGATACCCTTCTCCGTTAGCAGATACAGAAATTTAGAAGCATTTTTTGGGGAGGTTACTTTAAAAACAATCCCTTCATTTAAAAGTATATTGAGCTTTTCCGTCAGTACAGCTGAAGATATTTTCTCGTCCGATGCCCGAAACTCCAGGAAGGAATTTTTCCCATTAAACATTAAATCCCGTAAGAGCAACAGCATCCATTTATCGCCGAAAATTTCCACCGAATAATTGATTGGGCATGCCGATCTTCTTTCAATTGTTTTCATTATGTCAAATTTAAAAGTAGTTTGTTTTTAAAACTACTTTTCTATACGTTTGTAGTTTATAAAACAGACTACAAAAATAACTAAAATTTAATTATGGACTTTACAAATAAAAACGTCGTTATTACAGGTGGAACTACAGGTATAGGCCTGGCGACAGCAAAAGCATTTATCACCGCAGGGGCAAATGTTTGGATTACAGGCAGAAATGCCGAAAATCTACAAAAAGCAACTGCAGAAATAAACAACCCGAAATTATTTACTGTGGTTTCAGACACTTCAAAACTCGAAGGCATTTCGATTTTGGAAAAAGCAGTTGCGGAAAGTGGGAACAAATTAGATGTTCTCTTCCTGAATGCGGGAATTGGAACATTTGAGCCAATTGAAAAAGTAACCGAAGCAAATTTTGATGCACAGTTTAACACCAACGTCAAGGGGCATTTTTTTACGTTGCAAAAATTACTTCCTCATCTGGCCGATGGAGCGGCAGTATTGTTCACCTCTTCAACTGCTGCCACCGCAGCAAACGTGGGGGCCATTATTTATTCTGCAACTAAAGGAGCATTGAATAAAATTGCCCAAATTGCAGCAAATGAATTGGCTGGAAGAAAAATCCGCGTCAATATTGTTAGTCCGGGACCTATAGATACGCCAGGCTTAGATACGGTAGTACCTGCTGAAGCAAAAGAGTTCCTAGCTGGTGCTACAGCTCTGCAAAGGCTTGGTGATCCTGATGAAATCGCGAAAACAGTATTGTTCCTGGCTTCTGATGACGCAAGTTTCATTACAGGAACGGAGATCATTGCGGATGGTGGTTACCTTAATTACGCACTAAAATAATCTTTGATCATATCATCACCTCATCCAGTAATTCATTTTTCATCGCCTCGTGCGTGTCTTATGATTTGTCAGGAAAAAAGGAGTTCGGCTTTCGAACTCCTTTTTTAGTTACGAAGTAAGATACATGCAAATGCAGTGGCAACATTAGTTGGAAAACCCTGTTACCCCCCTAAAAATTTACAGATGAATACCTCCACCTTGACATATTTGATGTGTAAGGGTTTTCATTGAGCATCAAAATTAGGTTCAAATCCACGAAAAAGCATTTTTCATTAGTCAAGAAAAACGTTTTGAACAGATGTGATTCAATTAGCAATTTTTTGGTTTAAAAATCCAGCTTCTTTCATTGAAATCTTAGTGTGCACTTTATTTTACTATATGCAAAAGCTGCTTTAATATATTATGTAAGGCACTTTGTATATATAAAATATGCGGGTTCAGCAAAAATATACTTTAGCCAATAATTGTAACATTTAACTCAAAACATTAATAAATGAAAAGTAGAATCCTATTCTTGCTAGTACTCTTTTTTGCTTATGCAGGCCATGCATATTCGCAGGAAAAAGTTACCCTCAGCGGCACAATATCTAATAAATCGAATACCGAAACATTGATTGGCGTGACTATTTATATTCTAGAAGCGAAAGTTGGCATTACTACCAATTCTTATGGGTTTTATACCACCACAGTGCCAAAAGGGACTTATACCATTATCATCAGTCACGTAGGTTTTGATAATGTAGAAGAAACTATTACGCTTACCGAAAACACAAGAAGGAACTTTGGGATGACTGAAAACAGTAAAACATTGGATGAAGTGGTAGTTAAAAGCAATTCAGCAAGAGATAACATCCGAAAACCTGAAATGAGTACCAACAGACTGTCTATTGCTACGATAAAAAAGATGCCGGCCGTTTTGGGTGAAGTAGATGTATTAAAATCGATCTTACAGCTTCCCGGGGTTACGAATGCTCAGGAAGGTGCATCGGGATTTAATGTCAGGGGAGGTTCTGTTGATGGAAACCTAGTACTGCTTGATGAAGCCGCTGTTTATAATACCTCGCACTTATTTGGATTCTTTTCTGTTTTTAATGCGGATGTAATCAAAGATTTAAAACTTTACAAAGGAGGAATTCCAGCTAATTTCGGAGGACGTGTATCATCTGTACTCGATATTTATCAAAAAGAAGGAAACAACAAGGAATATCATGTTAACGCGGGTATCGGATTAGTCTCAAGCCGATTGCTTGTTGAAGGTCCCATCGTTAAAGATAAAAGTTCTTTTGTGGTTGCAGGAAGAGGATCTTACGCACATCTCTTTTTGAAAATGGCGAATGACCCAAATTCAGCCTATTTCTACGATTTGAACACAAAGCTGAATTACAAATTCAATGAGAAAAATAATATTTTTCTATCAGGATATTTTGGTAACGACCTTCTGGATTTTAATAACAGTTTTATAAACACCTACGGCAACAAACTTTTTAACCTGAGATGGAACCATATATTTTCAGACAAGATCTTCTCTAATGCATCTGCCATTTATAGTGACTATGACTACCAGATCAAGGTAAAATCCGCTGGTCTTGACTGGAAAGCAGAGGTAAAAAATTACAATTTTAAATATGATTTTAAACACTATGTTTCAAATAGCCTGACGTTAAATTATGGTGTAAATTCAATTTACTACGATTTTAATCCCGGAACAATCAGGCCGTTTGGAGAGATTTCAGGTGTAAATCCAGACCAGTTGGCCAAAAAATATGCTTTCGAGAATGCCGTCTATATCAGTGCTGAACAAAATCTTTCTGACAAATTATCATTGAATTATGGACTCCGCTACAGTAATTTTCAAAGATTAGGCGCGCAGGAAGTATACACCTATGCTAATAATCAACCGGTTGTTTACAATAAGGAGCTTCATATTTATGAAGAGGCTACCCCAACAGGAACAATAAACTATTCGAAAAATAAAAAGATAGCAAGTTTTGACAACCTGGAGCCAAGACTTGCCATCGCTTATTCGCTAAACAATGACCAGTCCATTAAAGCTAGTTACAATAGAATGAGCCAATATGTTCATCTGATTTCCAATACTGCTTCTGCAAGCCCGCTTGATATATGGGCGCCTTCTGACCAATACCTTAAACCGGAAATTTTAGATCAGGCAGCGCTGGGCTACTTTCACAATTTTGAAGACGGTAAGTATTCTTTGGAAACTGAAACTTTCTATAAAAAAGTGAAAAACAAGGTAGACTACATCGACGGCGCGGATTTACTTGGAATCGATGCCGTAGAAAGCGTGCTTTTAAACGGCGAAGGAAGAGCGTATGGTTTGGAAATGATGTTCAAAAAGAATACAGGAAAGCTGACTGGCTGGGTTTCCTATACTATTTCTAAAGCGGAACAAAGAACGCCTGGCAGAAATGCAGATGAACCCGGTATAAATAACGGAGAATGGTACAGGGCAAATTATGACAAACTGCATAATTTATCTATTACGGGCGCTTATGCTGTAAGTCCGAAATGGTCATTCGGAGCGATTTTTACCTTCCAGAGCGGAAAAGCAGCCACATTTCCTAATGGAAAATACCAATATCAGGGCGTTAATGTTGCGAGCTATGGAGCAAGAAATGAAAATTCTTTAGCCGCCTACCATCGCTTAGATGTATCTGCAACTTATATTCCTAAACCCAACAAGAAAAAAGGATGGCAGGGTGAATGGAATTTCAGTATCTACAATCTTTACAACAGAAGCAATGCAGCATCGTATGCTTTCAGGCAGAATGAAGATACGGGAATAAGTGAGACAAGAAGAGCATCTATTTTTGGTATTATCCCCAGTGTTACCTACAACGTAAAATTTTAAAAGCAATTCACCTATTTAAAAAAAGATAAAAATGAAACTACTACCGAAAATTATAATTCTATCTGTTGGACTGTTTTTAACAGGATGCGAGAAGGCTATTAATGTGCCTCTTGAGACAGCATCGCCAAGATTGGTTATAGATGCGTCTATAGATTGGGTTAAAAATACAGCGGGCAATGAACAAAAGATCGTATTATCGACAACAACAGGTTATTACAGTTCCGAATTCCCGAGCGTTTCAGGGGCAGTAGTTACGGTAACAAACGCATCAAATACGGTTTTTAATTTTGTTGAAACTCCCGGAACGGGGCAATATGTTTGTCACAACTTCCTTCCTGTTATCGGCCAGACTTATAACTTAAAAATTGTTTTAAACGGAGAAACCTATACTGCATCAGAAACATTTACGCCTGTTCCAAAAATTGAAGATAATGTTGATCAGAACAACAAAGGAGGTGACATTGGTGATGAAATTGAAGTAACATTTTACTATAAAGATGATGCAAGTCAGGCAAATTCTTATCTAAACAGTATTACCCAGCCGCACTCGCCGTTCCCCGAGCTCGAAGTTGAAGATGATGAACACACGAATGGTAATTTGATGCAGGAGTCCTTTTCGCATGAAAAGCTAAAAGCTGGGGACCAAGTAGACTTTAAACTGTACGGAATTTCAAAAAGCTATTACAATTACATGTTCAAATTAATATTGGCTACTGGCAATGATGGCAACCCTTTCCCTACAACACCAAGTGCAGTCCGCGGTAATATTATTAATCAAACCATTAGCAACAACTACGCTTTTGGCTATTTCAGGCTGGCAGAAGTGGCAACTAAAAGTTATACGATTAAGTGATTAAATTTTCTACGTGAGGTAAAAACCAGATTTATTCTCTTCATTAAATTTCCGGTTATTCAATAATCTTGGAGCAATTGAAGCGATGCCATAAAGCATATAGAAACAACATTTTTCGTGTGTAATTGAATAAAATAAATGAGTAAAATAATAATTGTGCTTTTTCTATTTCTATCCGTTTCAAAGGTTAACGGACAAAACGCTTCAATTGATTCAACAAAAAACAGTGAAAATATTCAATTCAAATACAAATCGCTCATAATTCCATCTGTTTTAGTCGGGTATGGGGTTGTTGGTCTTACAAGCCCTACTTTAAAAGATATTAATACCAGTGCAAAAAATGATTTAAGAGGGTATGATGATATGAAATTAAACATCGACGATTTTTCTCAATACAGTCCGTTTTTATCTGTATATGCCTTAAATGCGATCGGCATACGAGGAAAAAATAATTTTAAAGATAGAACCATTGTTTTGGGAACGGCATATATCATTATGGGTGGTTCTGTAAGCATCCTAAAAAGGACTACAAAAGTTACCAGACCAGATGGCTCATCCCCAACCTCATTTCCTTCGGGGCATACAGCTACGGCTTTTATGGGGGCCGAATTTTTGTATCAAGAATATAAAGATGTATCTGTTTGGTATGGCATTACCGGTTATGTGGTCGCTGCTGGCACCGGTCTTTTTAGAATATACAACGAAAAGCATTGGCTTACCGATGTTGCCACAGGTGCGGGAATTGGAATTTTAAGTACCAAGATTGCTTATTGGGTTCATCCATTAATCAAGAAAACAATTTTCAAAGACAAGGATAAGACAAATGGAATTGTTATGCCTTTTTATAATGGAAGAGCATGTGGATTGGGATTTTCAATGACATTCTGAAAAAGAGAACCTACGGATGAACAGTTAAGACTATAAAGGATGACCTTTATGACGAGATGATGAAACGAAAGATGGAAAAGCCTGTACAACAGGGCATATATGACTTTCATCAGGGGTGATTCCATGTTGCCCATACCTGCGGGAAGCGAACAGAAAGACGGCACGGTATTGCTCCGTCCCAAATGTGAAGGTATGAGATATTTCTTATTGTTTGGCGATAAATGACAGCGAAGACAATCTTATCCTTGCTGTCATTTTTTTAATTACTCGCTACGATCGTATGAAAACTGGATTTCCCAGAATTAATTGTTCAGCACTTTACTGGTTTTCTGATCTTCACGCGCTGCCATGATCTGAGGAATGAAGCGTTGTCTCATGTAGTTGATAAATGCTCGATCCCCTTTCTGCCTCATACCATAATAAAGTTCGGTATCCTTTCCGACCATGTAGCGCAAGCTGTCTGTTTTATCGTTTGCTGCTAAAAATATCGTATTAGCAATGTCTTCAGGAGCGCTGGGATCGGTATCATATTTGGTCCAATTGTCGAGCGTTTCCTTACCTACAGCATCGTAGTCAACTATCGCCTCATTTTTGGCAAAAATAAATGAACTCCAGTTGTTCGTTGCAGTAGAACCCGGTTCGATCAGCTTGACTAAGATGTTCTGTGCAAGCAGCTCGTGGGAGATGGCTTCGGAAAAGCCTTCCAGAGCGAATTTGCTGGCGTGATATAAGCTCATTGTTGGAAACCCTACCAAGCCCCCTTGTGAAGAGATGTTTATGATTGTGCCTGAGCGATTTGCTCTAAAATGGGGAAGGATCGCCCTTGTCACCGCCAGCACACCGAAAAAATTGACGTCAAATTGCTTTTTTACTTGTTCCTCTGTTGCAAGTTCGAAGGCCCCTATAACCAAAATACCCGCATTATTTACCAGTACGTCTATCTTTCCAAATCGCTCAATCCCTGAATCGATTGCATCTTTGATGCTTCCAATATCCTCAACATCTAGACGGACAACCAGCACATTTTCGAGCTGAGTTAATTCCTGTTCTTTTTCTGGAGAGCGCATTGTTGCAATAACGTTCCATCCCTGATTTGCAAACTTTCTGACAGTTGCTTTTCCTATTCCAGCGGAAGCACCTGTAACTAAAATCGTATTCATATGTTTTCTTTTTTTCTATACAAAATTACCGTATCAACACTCCCTAAAATTGTTGCTTCCAATCCGATAATTGTACAAATCAATCCGAATGTTTATTTGTCGGAAATATTCAGAAAAGATAAAAGGGAATAGGAAAGATTGTCATATCGATTTGATTTCTTTAATCTTACTGTCACTTTTCGTCTATAAGCCACACGCTAGCTCCGATGGCAAGGATAGCCGACAATTCTTCAAAAACCTTTCGCATACACCGATTTAAGGGCCATGTTTTTTTTAATAAGACTTTCCTATCATTGGCAGTATGGCACCTGGAATTATCGGCAGGCATTTTGCAGTTAGGTTGGAAAAAAAATGGACTTCAAAATGAAAAGTGTCGAGACCCTTGAGAGTTTTTATCAAAAGATATACAAAACGTCGCCTGATCGTAGGACCATGCAGTTCAACATCATGGATTACCGTCATTGCGCAGAAAATATCACTTTGGCATATAGAAGATGTGATTTTTTCAAGGTTACTTATCTCACTGGCCATTATATTTTGCATTATGGAGATAAAAGCCTAGAGATAGAGGGAACGTTTCTCGCTTTTTTCAGTCCTGATATTCCATATACCGTAGAGATCCTGGGGCCAGAGAACAATGGAGCCTTTTTTATTTTCAGAGAGTCTTATTTTAACGACTTTTTCAAAGGGCACATTCGAAAAATCCCTATATTTTCAGACGGCAAGAGCCCGGTTTATTTGCTTGAAAGCTCCAACATGGCTTTTGTAGATAATATTTTTTACAAAATTACGGCTGAAATGGCATCCAACTATGAGTTCAAACACGATCTAATCCGCGGCTATATTTTGGAGTTGATACATTACGCCTTGAAAATGCAGCCCAGCGAAAGACTATATGATCAGATTGATGCAAAAACAAGGATTACGCATGTTTTCAATGAGCTTTTGGAAAGGCAGTTTCCGATCGAATCGTTGGAACAAAAGGTTGGGATTCGAAGTCCCAGCGAGTATGCGGACAAGTTAGGTGTTCACGTCAACTATCTTAACAAAGCGCTCAGGGATACTACAGGAAAGACAACCAGTCGACATATTGCAGATCGATTGACCAGTGAAGCGATTGCTTTGCTCAAGCACTCTGATTGGAGTATTTCTGAGATTTCCTATGCACTTGGCTTTGAGGACCCCTCACATTTTAACCACTTTTTTAAAAAGCAAACCAGCCAACCTCCCAAAAGTTACAGAATGGCTGTTGTCCGTTGAGCTTTGTTAACAAAGGGGGCTCAACTTCTGTCGGGACGAACCCGCCGAAAAGCCTAATAAATCGGCGACGCAGATTTTAGGCGAAAAGAAAAGGCCGTTGGACTATAAATTTGGCTTGTTACTTTCGATCGTAATGAACTTGTGTAATTATTCTGGCGTACATCCTTGATACCATCTTCAATATCATGTATAAAATCTTTGCATGATTAAGTTGTCATATATAAAAAATTGAATTATCTATAATATCGGAGCTGCGTGGAGCGCGATAGGTCTTGCACTCTACCGGCCTTTTAATTTCGGGAACTTTGTTTATATTTAGCCTACCTATCGCACGCATTACGATGAATCAACTAAACAGCAGGTCGGATGAGGAGCTTCTTTATTTATTTCGGTTAAATGACCGTGCTGCTTTTGCTCTTCTGTATGACCGTTATTGGAAACCCTTACTGGCAAAGGCTTTCGATCGATTGAAAAATCAGGAAGATGCAGAAGAGGTAGTGCAAGAGCTTTTCGTGAATCTTTGGCGACGACGGGAAAAAATACATGTTCAATATAGCTTCAAAACATACATCTTCGCAGCCTTGCGATATGAGATCCTGCATTATATCGCTAATGAAATGAAGCGGAAAGAGGGATTTGCCTTCGATGTTGAGGATGCATTGATATCTATTCCAGATAATGACCACTTTTATACCTTGGAAGTGAAGGAGCTGGAAAAGCAACTAGAAGGTTTGATCAATAATCTTCCCGAAAAATGCCGAATCATTTTTAAAATGAGCAGAAATGACGAGATGAGTGCGAGGGAAATTGCCGATCAATTACAGTTATCGCACCGAACAGTAGAAACACAGATTTCAAAAGCATTAAAATTTTTAAAAAAAGCACTGAAAAGTATCAATTTACTCATGTTTTAGCTTTTGTGAGTCGTCTTTAATGTCTTTTTTAAAAAAAATCATATATTTTTTCTTTTCGGATACGTAGTCCATCTTAAAAAACACGCTATATAATAAACGCTTCTGCAAAAAAAGATGAAAATTCCAGAACACATTAAGTTTTTAATCGCAAAGAGGAAGAAGGGGCGCCTGACCGAAACGGACCAGGCTGAGCTGGATGCTTGGTACAACGAGCCTCTTCCTGCTGAGATTGAAATGGAGGGTGAGGAAGATTCGATACGCCAATCAATATTTCGACGGATCGATCGGGAATTGGGTGATGAGGGACAGGTAAAAGTTCGTCGTTTTCCAAGCTGGACAAGGGTGGCGGCTGTTGTTTCGCTATTGCTCGTTTCAATCTCAATACTTTATTACTATAACGGCTATTCGCTTCAAGGAGAAAGCGAGCAATTGGTGGAGAATAGGCAAGGTGTCAGAAAAATTATTCTGCCCGATAGTAGCATTGTTTGGCTTAAAGCTGAGAGCCGCTTTAGCTACCCGAAGCAGTTTGGCCGTTTTGACAGAGAGGTGGTGCTGGAAGGAGAAGCGCTCTTTGAAATCGCAGGTGACAAGCAACGTCCTTTTATTGTACGCTCGGGCCATTACCTCACAAAAGTGTTGGGAACCAGTTTCAATATCCGAACAGGAAGAGTTCCCGAAGACTTCGACCTATCTGTTTTGACGGGAAAAGTTCAGGTTGAACGTAAGGAAAAAAGGATGGGAGCAAATACGTTTTTGGTTTCCGCGAATCAATCATTTCGTGCTGAAGTAGGAAAAGTAGAGGAGTTACACCCTGTAGCGGAAAAGGAGAAAGTCCAAGCGATCATACAAGGAACCCAGTATGATATGGCCTTTGTGAAAACACCGTTTGAAGTAATTATGCAGCGATTCGAACAGAAGTTTGATGTGAAGTTTGAAGGATATACTGGAGAGTACGCATCCTGCCGGATAACAGCCGACCTCACAGACCAACCCTTAGACAAATCGCTCCACATTCTTTGTTTGGCTATCAATGCCAGCTATAAAATTGATAATAACAAAATTAAGTTAACAGGAGGGGGCTGTTTCTGATGATTAGGTAACATATACGTAAATGAAAACGGAGGTGCTACCAACACCCCCGCCCGCTGGTTCATAAATTTTATTTCTCAAAAATCAAACCAACCAAATGTATAAAAAATATTTGACATGGCCGTCCCATGCCGTATCAGAACATGATATCAATGCCAAACATTTAACTCACCTGGCACGTATTTTTTTACTGGCGACATTGCTGTGTACCAGTACTTATGCCTTCTCGCAATCATTGGCCGAAAAGACGGTCAGTATTACATTCAATAATGTTTCGCTGGAGGAGGCGATCAAACAATTGGAAACACGAAGTAATATTAAGTTCGTATACAACGGACAGTTGCTCGACAAGCCGGGATTACTATCTCGTACCTTCAGGAACGAATCGTTATCAAACGTATTAATGCAGATTCTTCAGTCTTACGGTATTGTTTATGAAGTGGCAGACAATCAGTACATCATTCTGCGAAATAGTGTAACAGCTAATCAGGATAAGCAAAAGTCGGCTGCTCCCCCATCTGTTGTACAAAATGGCTTCGTCCAGTTCGGTGTGATTACAGATGGGAATGACGAACCGATTCCCGGTGTTTCCGTTCGGCTAAACAATGCCTCTAATGTGGCCCAGACTGATCGTTATGGACAGTTCTCGATTGGCATGGCCAGCGATGAAACGACACTTCTTTTTTCATACCTAGGGTATAAGAAAATATCGGCTAAGGCCAATCGATACGACAAACTGCTAGTCAAGATGGAGCAGGATCCGGGGAAGCTTGATGAAGTTAACATAATCGGTTATGGCACATCAACACGCCGTACTGCTACGGGTTCGCAAACGGTGGTGTCGGCCGAACAATTTATGAATACACCTGCCTCTAATCCGGCTGCTGCCTTACAGGGCCGCACAGCAGGGGTTTATATAACGCAGGCAAATGGATTGCCGGGTAGTCCGATGACCTTTACCATCCGTGGAACGAATTATATGAGCCCTCCGGGATCGAGCCGGAACAACCCGCTCTTCATCGTGGACGGGGTACCTTTTTTAGCGACGGCGATCAATGAGCAGACAGGAAACCCCCTAAATGCGGCGAATGGAGCAACGAGCCCACTCAATAGCATCAACCCGGCAGACATTGAAAGTATCAGTGTGCTGAAGGATGCCGATGCTACGGCCATCTACGGATCGCGTGGGGCCAATGGGGTGGTGTTGATCACTACGAAAAAGGGGAAGCAAGGAAAAACGCAATTTGATGCGCTGGTAAAACACGGTGTGTCGGAAGTAAGCCATTTCGTAAAGCTACTCACTACCGAACAATATCTAGCGATTCGCCGGAAGGGATACGAGAATACGGGAGTAGATCCGGAAACAGATCAGGCCTACGATTTAACCCGCTGGGATCCAAATGGCTATACGGATTTTCAGCAAATGCTGATCGGCAACACGGCAAAAATGACAAATGCCAATCTCGCTTTAACCGGCGGTGACGACAGAACAAATTTTCGTTTGAGCGGCACGCACCATCGTGAAGGGAATGTTTTTGTTGGTGATCAGGGATATAAACGGAGCTCTGCCAACCTGAATATAATGCATAAAACGCAGGATCAAAAGTTTGATCTCACTTTATCGGCAATATATAGCACGGATGAAAATGACATTTCCGTACTGGATCAAACCAATGCAGCGTATAACCTGCCTCCTAATTTTCCACTTTATAACGCAGACGGCAGTTTATATTGGGGAGGGAATTTTTTCATTCCCGCTAACCCATTAGGCGCCCTGAATTCAGTGCAATCCAATAACGCCAGTAATCTGATCAGTAACCTGAATTTGAACTACCATATCTGGAAAGGACTTACTTTTAAAACTTCGCTGGGATTCAGCCGTTCGGATATGGATCAGAAACGTTTATCGCCGATGTCATCGATGGACCCGGGCGTATCCTGGAATGTTTCACGAAGTATGTTTGCCTATAATGTAACCAATAACTACATTATCGAGCCGCAGCTTACCTATGCTACAACTATCGGTAAAGGGCAGTTAAACACCCTACTGGGGGGAACTTGGCAATACCAAAATTCCAAACAGCCTTACTATACAATGGCCTCCGAATTTCCGTCTGACGAATTTCTGGAAAATCTGGCGGCTGCACAAACCGTCAGCACAAGCAGCAGCTCAAGCCAATATAAATATGCGTCCATCTTTGGAAGGGTAAATTATAACTGGCAAGATAAATATATCGTGAACGTCAACTTCAGACGGGATGGCTCTTCACGCTTCGGTCCGGATAACCGCTATGGTAATTTCGGCTCGGTAGGAGGCGCCTGGGTATTCAGTGAAGAAAGCTTTGTTAAACAGATTCCGGTAATCAGCTTCGGAAAGCTACGCGCAAGCTATGGGGTGCTGGGAAGCGATCAGATCGGCAACTATCAGTATTTCGATTCGTATACTTCCATCAATTACCTGTATAATGGCATTGCGGGGATGGTGCCTTCCCGAATCGCCAATCCTTCCTATCGCTGGGAACAGACAAAGAAGTTGGAAGCGGCTATCGATCTTGGTTTTCTGAACGACCAGATCTCCTTCAGTGCCGCTTTCTATAGAAACCGATCAAATAACCAGTTAGTGTCTTATCCACTCAGTATACAATCGGGTTTTACAAGTTACCAGGCCAATATGCCGGCAGAGGTAGAGAACAAAGGCTGGGAATTTACATTATCGTCACAGAACTTGAAAACGCGTGATTTCAGGTGGTCGACCGATTTTAATATATCCTTCAATAGTAATAAGCTGCGTTCCTTTCCCGATATTGAGCGAACACCTTATTATACACAGTATCAGGTTGGTAAACCTTTAACCAGCCTGTATGCATACCAATATACGGGCTTCAGCCCCGAAACTGGATTACCCATGGTTGCTGACCTGAATGGCAACGGAACAATCAATACCGGATTTTCTGAAACCGGACGTGGCGATCGCTACTATGCAGGTACATCACAACCAAAATACTTTGGAGGTCTTTCCAATACGTTTTCGTACAAACAGGTGACGCTCGACTTCCTCTTTCAGTTTGTGAAGCAGAAAGGCAGAACGATTTTATCACAGTCATTTTATCCTCCCGGTTATATGTATAATGCCGCCGCCGAACCTATATTGGAATATATCAACGCTGGTTTACCGGAGCAGCCACAGATTACCAGTTCTTTCAACGAGGCTTATACTGCATATGGCAATTATACCGGGTCAGACGCTTTACTGACCGATGCATCCTTCATCCGGCTGAAAAATGTGAATCTGTCTTATGATTTTGCCGGCGATTGGGTTAAGCGGATGAAGCTGCAGCGATTACGTCTCCAACTGCAGGCACAGAATCTGTTCACCATAACAGACTATCTTGGTTTTGATCCCGAATCGCAAGGCGTAAACTTACCGCCGTTGCGTACGATTGTTGGTGTCATCCAATTTACTTTTTAACTCTGGACAAATGAAAAATATAAATAAATTCTATCGATTACTTTACCTGGTTTTTGGCCTGATAAGTACCACCTCCTGTGAGAAATTGCTGGAAATTGATCCTCCGGTAAATGAACGGCCCTCAGAAGTGATTTTTAACTCGGTTTCAACCGCCCGGGCAGCGCTTTCAGGCGCTTATAGCCAATTATCTTCTTCGCAAACTTTCAGCTTGCATCTGACAGTGGCTAATGGCCTAGCTGCCGATGAGCTGCGCGCTATTGCCGCATCAGCTCGTTATGCCGTTCTGGAAAACAACACCTATGATCCGATCAATGGCGGTTCTACTACAGACATCTGGAATGATTGCTATACTTCGATCTATCGCTTCAACAGCGTAATCGTGGGCTTAACGAACAACAGTGCAATTCCTTCGGATATTGCTAATCAGATGGTTGCTGAAGCTAAAGCCATGCGTGCCTATTGTTATATGCAACTGGTTGCTCATTTTGGGGATGTTCCATTGGTATTGTCTATCAATGTTGACGAGACGGCACTCATGGGCAGAACCTCGGCGGACGAAGTGTATACGCAGATCATCCGCGATTTAAGCGAGGCGAAAGCTACGCTCAATAGTGCTTATGTAAGTAATGGCACCGTAAGCAATAGGCAGCAGATTAATAAAGCGGGTGCAGCAACGCTCTTGGCGAAAGCCTATTTGGTACAGGGCAATTGGCAGGAAGCACTTAATAATGCCGATGAAGTGATTGCTCAAAGCGATCTGTATAGCCTGCTGCCGGGTAACCAGCTGGCCGATGTATTTCTCCTGAACTCAAGCGAAGCGATTCTGCAATTGGGTTCGGCCCTGAACGAGACAAGCGGCTATACAAATGAAGGACAAGATCTTCTAACTACACCAACCAGTTTTTCCATCAATTTGGGCCTGACTGATGGACTCTTGAATACCTTTGAGCGGGGTGATTTACGTCGTAGTGCTTGGGTGCAAGAGGTAACGCTGAATGGAGTAACGGCTTTTCAACCCTACAAGTACCGTAACTACAATGCAACGATGGCAACAGCCTCGGGCAGGTTTGAGGTGCCTACCCTATTGCGACTGGCCGAGGTATACCTGATCCGTGCCGAGGCTTATGCCCACCTCGATAACCTAACAGCAGGTCTTGCAGATATTAATATACTCCGCACCCGGGCGGGGCTCCCCGCCTTGGGAGCCGCGGTGAATTTGTTGGAAGCTATTGAACAAGAGCGACGTGTCGAATTATTCTGCGAACGAGGCGATCGTTGGTTAACGCTTAAACGAACCGGTAGGGTGGATGCTGTACTGAGTACAGCAAAGCCTGTCACTTGGCAATCCTATGCACAATGGTATCCTATACCGCAAACGGCCCGTGATGCCAATCCTAATCTTACACAGAACGAAGGATATAGATAAGCTTAATAAACACAACACCGAAATCAATGAGCAATAATATTGTAAGATTAATGAATCTTTCGCATCGCTATGGCTCTTCCTGGGCTATTCGCGATATAAATTTTGAAATCAGTCAGCATGGTGTATTGGGCCTGCTCGGATCGAACGGAGCCGGTAAATCGACCACCATGAATATTATGTGTGGCGTTTTGAACCAAACAGAAGGGCATGTTGAAGTGGGAGGCTACGACATGCATACGAACCCTATAGCTGCCAAAAAACTGATTGGCTTTTTACCTCAGAATGCACCACTTTACATGGATTTAACAGTGAAGGAATACCTCACACAGTGTGCTTACCTCCGCTTGATCAATAAAGGCCAAGTGGATAAGGCGGTAGATAAAGCAATGGCAAAATGTGGCGTGCTGCACTTTAGAAATCGGTTGATTTCCAACCTTTCAGGCGGTTATAAGCAACGTGTGGGAATTGCACAGGCCATTATTCATGAACCGCGCCTAGTTGTGCTGGATGAACCGACGAACGGGTTAGACCCGAACCAGATTTATGAGGTACGGAAGCTAATAAAAGAGATTGGTGAAGAAAAGGCGGTCATCTTTTCATCTCATATCCTATCAGAAATCCAAGCCACCTGTAGTCATGTTAAGATGATTGAAAATGGGCACATGGTATTTGCTGACAGTATGGAAGCGTTTAATAATTATATCGATCCGGATAGCTTGGTCATGACTTTACTGAATCCGCCGTCCATTGAGACATTGCAACTAATAAAAGGAGTGAAACAGGTGGAAACCATCAGTGATTCCAAATTCCGCATCCATTTTTCTGAGGGACCGGAAATTGCCGAGCAGCTTATACAGATGAGCATCGAGCATGCTTGGCGCATGCGGGAAATTATGCTGGAAAAAAGCTCCCTCGATCAAATATTTGCACAATTATCAAACAAAACAGTTAAAAAAGAAGCATGAAAACTATACTGAGGATTGCTCGTATCGAGTTGAGTCTATTGTTCTATTCGCCTGTGGCCTGGATCGTTTTGCTTGTTTTCATCATTCAGTCGGGCTGGGAATACATGTCTTTACTGGAGCGCATGGAACGGGCCCAGCAAATGGGTATGACAATGAGCGGTCTTACAGATCGTATATTCGCCGGTTTTTCTAGCCTGTTTCCCAAGATGCAGGAATATCTTTATCTCTACATTCCGTTACTTACTATGGGGCTTATCAGTCGTGAAACCCATAGCGGCTCCATCAAACTTTTATATTCATCACCCATACGGGTATTCGATATTGTGATGGGGAAATACCTGGCCATGACCACCTATTGTTTTCTACTGATCGGTGTGCTGTTGGGACTGGGCGTACTCTCGTTTTTCACCATTGAGAATGTCGACTTCACCTTCATACTATCGGGTATCATTGGTCTTTACCTATTGATCTGTGCATATTCTGCCATCGGTCTGTTTATGTCGAGCCTCACCAGTTACCAAGTGGTTGCGGCCATCAGTACACTCGTAGTATTGGGTGTGCTGAATTTTATCGGGAAGCTTTGGCAAGATATAGACTTTGTTCGCGATATTACCTATTTCCTGTCAATTGCTGGCCGTGCCGAAGAATCTATCAACGGACTTTTGGGTAGTAATGACGTCTTTTATTTCCTGGTTGTTATTACACTGTTCATTGGTCTAACCCTGTTGAAGCTGCAGTTTGAACGGCGTACTATCTCCCTAACTGGCAGAGTGATGCGCTATGGCAGCATGATCGTCTTGATGCTGCTGTTAGGTTATTTCACCTCCTTGCCGCAATTCATCCTATATAAGGATATGACGGTGAACCAACGGCGGACGCTTACGCAACCCAGTAGGGAAATTGTTGGCAAGATTGATGGACCACTGGTGATGACTACCTATGTCAACTTGCTGGATGAGAATTATTTCTTCGGTATGCCAAGCTATCATAATAATGACAAGCGCGCATTTGATATGTATTTTCGTTTTCTGCCCTATATGCGTATGGAATATGTGTATTATTGGGACCATTCAAATAATGAACGCCTATACAGCGAAAATCCCGGATTGACAGATGAACAGTTGGCACGGAAGGTGGCTAAAGCGAACGAGGTTGATTTTGATATGTTTTTGAGGCCGGAAGAAATTCGAGAGCGAATCGATCTCAGCGGCGAAAGGAATCGACTCGTTCGTACGCTTACTTATGGAGGCAAGCGTGTCTTCCTTCGTATGTTCGACGACATTGTGAAATACCCGGGAGAGAAAGAAACTTCCGCCGCGCTAAAAAGGCTGGTTGCCCCAGTTTCCAAGGTAGGATTTGTAATCGGTCATCGCGAACGTAATCTGGGGCGTTCGGGGGATAGAGATTACCAGGTGTCTACCAAAGAAATTGCCTTTCGTTATGCCTTGATTAACCAGGGATTCGAGCTAAGCGAAGTGCGGTTAGATATGCCCAAACTAAATGAAGCAGTTGATGTGCTTGTGCTGGCAGATCCGGTAACGGCCTTTACGCCTGATGAACTGGCCAAGTTAGGGTCGTATATCGATGCGGGTGGAAATTTGCTTATTGCAGCAGAGCCGGGTAGCCAAGAAGTAATAAACCCGATATTGAAGCTCGTGCAGCTCGAATTGGAAGCAGGGTCTATTGTGCAGAAAAGTGCACAGTTTGAACCTAACTTCGTTTTGGCCGGGCTATCGGCCAAGAATTGGCAATCGTTGGCTGGAAATGGAGATTTACTTCAACGCGATAGCGCATTCATCACGGCCCCAACGGTAGCACCGTTAAAAGTTCTTTCCAGAGGAACTTTTACGAGTTATCCGATATTAGTTACACAAGCATCCAACAGCTGGTTGGTACCCAACCTTACGATTGGTCGAAGTGAGGAATTAGTTGATAATAGGAAGAATCATGAAAAAAGATCTTATCCGGTAGGCATTGCGCTCCGCCGCCAAATTAGCGGAAAGGAGCAGCGCATTTTCGCCGTTGGAGATGCCGACTTTATGAACAATGCGGAAGTAAGGCGCCAGAATCCACGTTCCATCAATTTTACCTTTACTACCGAACTGTTCAAATGGTTTAGTGGTGGCGAATATCCCATTGATACAACACGTCCGGAAACAACTGACACACATGTGCTGGTTAACTCCGTGCAGTTAATCTGGATAAAATGGGGATGGTTGGCCATATTTCCTACAATCATTGCCTTGAGCGTATCATGGATGCTAATAGTTAGAAAAAGAAGATAAATACCAAAATGAAGAAAACGATTATTGCATGCTTCATACTCGGGGTGCTACTTTCAGTTACAGATTCAAAAGCACAAGAAGCAATTTTAGAAAGTGATACGGCTGTTCGTACGGGTAAACTACCGAATGGTTTTCAATACTATATAAGAGCGAATCAGGAGCCAAAAGGAAGAGCTACCATTTATCTTGCCAATAAGGTGGGGTCGGTGTTAGAGACGGATGAAGAACAGGGCATTGCTCATTTTATAGAGCATATGAATTTCAATGGAACGAAGCATTTTCCGAAAAATGAGCTGATCACTTATTTAGAGCGTTCGGGGGTAAAATTTGGGGCTGACCTGAACGCATATACCAGTTTCGATGAAACGGTTTACCAACTACCGTTACCTACCGACGATAGCAGCCTTTGGAGAAATGGCTTGCAGATTATGCGCGATTGGGCTGCCGACGCACTTTTAGAGAAAGCTGAGTTTGAGCGCGAAAGAGGGGTTATTCTAGAAGAAAAACGCCTGCGCGAGAACGCTGCAGGACGGATGAGCGAGCAGTACCGTCCGGCTTTATTTAATCATGGCCGTTATGCACAGCGAATGCCGATAGGAAAAGATTCCGTTATAAAAAAAGCAGATGTGGCAATTGCGAAGGCCTTTTACAAGCGTTGGTATCGGCCGGATTTACAAGCACTGATTGTGGTAGGAGATATCGATGTGAAACAGGTTGAAAAGCAAATCATAGCTGTTTTTTCTGACTTGCCTCCTGGCGCTAACCCCGCACCGCGTGAACAGTTCAATATTAGCTTACAGGATAGTACCGTATTTGTACGCGTAACCGATCCAGAATATAGTCAGTATGTGGTTCAATACTTCTTCAAACGATACAAAACGTCTTTGCGTACAGAAACAGATTTCCAAAAGCAGCTCATAGAACGTTTGTTGAATAGTCTATTTGATGCTCGCTTGCGTTATGTGTATAATCAGAAAAAACCATCCTATTTGGGGATGAGTGGTGGACTTAGTCCTTTGGTAGCTAATCTACAAGCATTGGAGTTGTTAGTAAACCTTAACCCCGAACAAGTGAAGGAAGGGTTTATGGCCTTTTGGACCGAAATGGAGCGGATCAGACGATTCGGATTTACGGAGCAGGAGCTTGCCGAAGCAAAAGCAAGAACACTGCGATCCATGCAAATAACCATGGCCGAAAAGGAAAAGATTCGCTCGGTAAACTATGCAGATAGTTATTTGCAATCGTTCTTGTACGGTGATGCTTATTTGAGTTTGGAAGAAAGCAACCGGTTGACGGGCTCTTATCTAGAACACCTACAGCCCAACGATCTTCAGGCCGAGCTTGCAAGCTTTTTCAATTCCAAGGATCGTATGATCTTGGTACGTGGTCCCGAGAAACCGAATAGTGGGGTGCCGGATAGTGCAGCGCTTGCAGATTGGCAACAACTGGTTCAATCGCAAAAGATCGAACCTTTTACAGCGGAAATGACTACGACCAAGCTATTAGATCGGTTACCCGTTGCAGGGCGTATTCTTAAGGAAGAAAAAAATGATGAACTAGGCCTTACCCATTGGAAACTATCCAACGGGATGGATGTGTATTTAAAAACTACCGATTTTAAAAACGATGAAATTCTTTTTAGTCTATTTAGTAAAGGGGGAACCTCCTTGTATGATGCTGTAGATTATCCGTCTGCTAAAAACGCAGTGCCTTTTATCTTAAGCAGCGGTCTGGGAAATTTCAATGCCAATCAATTGGAGAAAGTACTCAACGAAAAGGTTGTCAACGTGCAACCCTATATCGCCGACCGTAGCGAAGGAATCTCTACAGCCAGTTCTGTTAAGGACTTTTCTACGGCCTTGGAGATGGTGCATCTCTACATGACTCAAGCACGGTTAGATACCGCCCGATTCGCCATGATTATTGAGCAATCAAAGGCCGCCTTAAGGAATCGTGCTCCAAATGCAAGTCGGGATTTTACAGACACCATCAACTATGTTCTGGGCGGATATCATCCACGGCGAAAGCCAACCGCCATTGCTGATCTGGATCAGATAAATACCGCTGCGGTCCGTCGGATTTTTCGTGAGCGCTTTGTAAATGCGGCAGATTTCACCTGTGTGATGATAGGAAACCTACCCGTAGATTCCACGCGCATGATGGTGGAACATTACCTGGCATCCCTGCCAGGAAAGGGAAAGCACGAACAGGCTCGTGATCTGCATATCCGCGTACCGGAAGGAAGAATTCGGAAAGATTTAACAGGCAATAAGGGCGATAAAGCCAGTGTACAGATCGTGATAAGTGGAAAATACGAATTCGCTGAAACAACGAATCTTTACCTGGATCTCATGAAATCGTCGCTGGCTTTCAGATTAAATGAGCGCCTGCGCGAAGGGGAAGGAGGGGTGTATTCACCCGGTGTTTACATCACGAAGACGAAAGAGCCTATCGGTTTTTATGCGTTTACCATATCGTTCGATTGTGATCCTGCTAGCATGGAAGTGCTGATCAAAGCGGTTGATGAAGAGTTTGATCTGTTGATGAAAAGCGGTATCAATGAGGACGATCTTCAGAAGTTTGTTGCTGAAGAGCTGCGTGCGCATCAGGTAAATGAAAGAACAAATGGCTTCTGGCTTACTTATCTGAAAGAACAGATGGAAACCGATGAACCCTTGGAGGCTGTTTTAAAATACAATCATGCGCTGGATCAATTAACAACGAAAGAAAGCGCCGTTTATACGAAAAAGTTTATGAATCGGGCAAATGAAATTATTTTCACACTTCGCCCCTGATATAGAACGATCTGTGTTTGTTGGGCCGGTCCTGCAGTGATGCAGGCCGGTTTTTTTGAAGATAAAGTGACCAAACCTTTCGTAATTATGAATGAATCTTGTTAAAATCCTCTTATGGTGTAAACTGTAAAATAAAAAATAAATGTAAATTAATACTACTAAATTACTAGACTTTTTATATGTTTGCATATATCCTCGTTGGTGAGATGATAAAAGGTCATGTGACCGATTCCACTCATGACATCGAGGTATAAGGTGAGACCAAAGGTTTTCCTATTAGTTTAGTTTAGTGAG
>DATMSZ010000205.1:0-15365 GCA_035565175.1 Pseudosphingobacterium sp. | reverse complement strand
TTAAGGAATTTATACGATCAAATATCAGATTAACGAAAGAAATCATAACCCCTAAAATTAATTTGCATCCGGCAGTTGTAAAAGTACCTTTGCACCTTCGCACAGATGTAGGCGTTATGGTGCTTACCAATATTTCAAATCTAACTCCAGGTACGTTGGTTGTTGGTATTTCGGATGATAGAAAGCACCTTTTTGTACATACCATTTATTTGGAAGGGGGAACTTTAGAAACGTTTAAAACATATATGTCTGATGGCCTTGAAAAACGCTTACTGAATATTTCTTCCCTTTTATCAGGTGAAGTAGAGATTCAAACATCAGGTGATGGCGATAGTGATTCCATCACAAAAATTAAAAATTCAAATAAAAAATGACTGTTTTTTCCATCATCTTAATCTTTTCAGTTTGCCTTTTGGGCTTATCAATAGTATTGGCACTTTATAGATTCATTGTTGGGCCAAGTTTAGCCGATCGTTTATCTGCATTGGACTTAATTTCAGCGTATTTAATAGGTCTATTGGTCATTTATGTGATGATTACGGACAAACTTATTTTCTTCGATGTTGCTCTTGTATTCTCTTTAATAGCTTTTTTAGGGGCGATATCGTTTGCTTACTATCTAGTAAATCAACCAAAGAAATGAATAATGTAACATTGGTTTTAACTGCGATCCTTGTATTATTGGGATCTTTCACCATGCTTATTTCGGCGATAGGTTTATTGAGATTGCCTGATTTTTATAGTAGGTTGTCTGCCGTTACAAAGAATTCCACCCTCGGGGTGTTGCTAATAGTAACGGCGGCCGTTTTATATTTTAATAATATCGAAGTAATGCTAAAAGGTCTAGGAATTATGTTTTTTATTGCTTTGACGTCGCCAACATCTGCTTATATTATTGCGAAAGCAGCGATCCATATAAAGGTGCCGTTTTGGAATAAGACCGATCTTACAGATTTCGATAGTTCAAAAGCTGAGGAAGAGGAAATAAAGCCAAGAAAATAAAATTTATGTTAGATATCTCGCAATCTGAATGTTTTATCAAGCCGAATCCCTTTTTCAGTTTGTTTAAGTGTGCAACATTCATTAACTGGGTCATGCTCCAAAAAAAGAATATAATCATTAGCCAATGCTTCTTCCAGATATGCTTTTTTTTCTGTTAGTGTTTCTAAGGGAAACATATCGTAAGACATAACATATGGCAGGGGAATATGGCCAACAGATGGCAATAAATCAGCCATGTATAATATTGTTTTACCTTTGTAAGTTATTTGAGGTAGCATCATTGCTTTAGTATGACCGTTAGCATATCGAATAGCTATTTCATCGGCAAAGGCAACCTGATTCCCATCCTCGATAAATTTTAATTTTTCACTTTCTTGAAGCGGAAGAATATTTTCTTCCAAGAAGGAAGCTTTTTCCCGATCATTTGGGTGAGTAGCCCACTCCCAATGTTGTTGGTTACTCCAGAAGGTTGCATGTTGGAATGCTGGAACAAGACGGCCGGCTTTTCTTTCAACTGCTCCTCCTACATGATCAAAATGAAGGTGGGTTAAAAGAACATCGGTGATGTCGTTTTTGCTAAAACCATATCGTGCCAGAGAATCATCTATGTTATCTCCATGTACGTGATAGTGACCAAAAAATTTGGCATCTTGTTTATTTCCAAGGCCGGTATCCACTAAAATTAATCGCTTGCCAGATTCAATTAACAATAATCGAGTCGCCCATGTGCAGAGGTTGTTTTCGTCTGCCGGATTTGTGCGTTGCCATATACTTTTCGGAACAACGCCAAACATGGCTCCTCCATCTAATTTAAAAAGCCCGGCTTCTATCGTATATAGTTTCATGCTTGAAAATTTTACATTTTTTCGAAAGATAGTAAAACTTTTTAGGCTTTAAAATAAATAGAATGTATTAAGCAACTATCGAATATGTGTTAATATTTTGATAAGTTAATAGTCTTTATTTTACTGTTTTTGTATTTTTATAGTGATATTCATTTGTTTTTTTATTGAAATTGTAAAAAAAAATATTTATCATGTGAATAATATATAAGTGCTTATAAATTAATTAGATACAAAGGGTTTTTAAGTAGTGTATTTTGTACAACATCCTGATTATTAGTTCTTTTTATTTGTTTTTGCCCTTTTTAAATGCTTAGTTTTGAACCAAATTCAACAAATAAAATCTATGAACTCTACTATTTCTAATCTACTGGATTTAGGGAATCAAAAATTTTCTCCCAAAGGAAAAGTGTATTATCAGTTGTCTGTTCCTGAGCTAATTGAACATGCTATCATTAATAAAGAAGGCTCTTTAACAATGAATGGAGCATTAACAGCCGATACAGGTAAATTTACAGGTAGGTCACCTCGCGATCGATATATAGTTTGTGGTGATGAAACAAAAGACACTATCTGGTGGGGTGATATCAATCAAGCATTAGATGCAAAATATTATAAGCTACTATTAGATAAGATGTGTCAATATATGGAGTATATGGATCTTTATATACGAAATAGCTATGTTTGTGCAGATGAAAGACATCGTTTAGCTCTAAAAGTCGTAACGGAATCTGCCTATCAGAATATTTTTGCCCATAATCTTTTTCTAAGACCGCATAAGAATGAACCGCATTCATCAGTTGATTGGACTATTTTGGCAATTCCAAGTTTTGAAGCAGATCCGAATGAGGATGGCGTTAGCAATCCAAATTTTGTGATCATTAACTTTATTGAAAAAGTAGTTTTGATAGGCGGGACAGGATATACAGGGGAAATAAAAAAGAGTATTTTTTCCGTATTAAACTATATTTTGCCCGAAGAGAAAGGAGTTTTGTCTATGCATTGCTCAGCTAATGTGGGTAAAAAGAGGGGAGATACTGCGTTGTTTTTTGGGCTGTCGGGTACAGGTAAAACAACTCTTTCGGCAGACGAGCAACGAATGCTTGTTGGCGATGATGAGCATGGATGGGATGATCATGGAATTTTTAATTTTGAAGGCGGTTGCTATGCAAAATGTGTTGGTTTAGATGCTAACAAGGAGCCACAAATTTTCAATGCTATTAGGTTTGGAACGTTGTTGGAAAATATATGTTTGCTAGAAGGAACTCGCACGCCTGATTACAACAATGTCAGTAAAACCGAAAATACTCGAGCAGCCTATCCAGCCGATTTTATAGATGATGCTTTAGAACCGGCAATAGCGTCACATCCTATGCATATTTTCTTCCTAACAGCCGATGCTTTTGGTGTTTTGCCGCCTATATCCAGGCTGACAGTAGAACAGGCGATGTACCATTTTATATCTGGATATACGGCTAAGGTTGCCGGTACAGAAGCTGGTGTAACTGAGCCGGTAGCAACATTTTCCGCGTGCTTTGGTAAAGCGTTTTTACCCTTACACCCAGGGAAATATGCCGCGATATTAGGAGAAAAACTGCAGCATCATGATGTAACTGTTTGGCTAGTAAATACGGGCTGGATTGGAGGTGCGTATGGTGTGGGAAAACGTATAAGCCTGCGTGATACACGAAACTTGATTAAGGCGGCGCTCGAAGGCGATCTCGATCGAGTAGCTTACCAAAGACATTTGGTCTTTGGTTTATCATATCCAACTACCTGTCCTGGAGTTCCAGACGAATTATTAAGTCCACGGGATAGCTGGAAAGATAAAGATGCGTATTTTATTCAAGCAAATAAGTTAGCGGAGGCTTTCGTGGAAAATTTTAAGCAATACGAAAATGGAGTAAGCGAAGAAATTATGGCGGCTGCTCCAAAGAAACTAGATTGTAAAAAGGTAGGAGCTAATTAACTCCTACCTTTTTATTTTAGAGATCGATTAATTTATAAGATCGAAACCCCAATTAATTCCTTTTAAAGTGGCCGGCACTCCCTTCTCAAGCCAAACAGGAGCCGGTTTACCCTTTAGGAAATGATCAAAGAATTGTTGTTCTCTTATCTGTATATCCTTTCTGTTCTGTCTCTTTACTAGATTGTGCTCTTCCCCATTATAATTCAGCATCCAGACAGGCTTGCCAAGTCTACGTAGGGCAGTAAACATTTCAATTCCTTGATACCAAGGCACTGCACCATCGTTATCGTTAGCCATAATTACTACAGGTGTTTTTACCGCCTTTAGGTGAAATAGTGGCGAATTTTCTATATAGAGGTCATAGCCTTCCCATAGATCTTTACCGATGCGGCTTTGAGTCTTTTCGTATTGAAATTGCCTATTGAGCCCGGTTGCCCAACGGATTCCTCCATACGCAGAGGTCATGTTCACTACAGGAGCACCTGCCCAGGCGGCTGCATACATATCCGTGCGCGTAATTAGGTGAGCCACTTGGTAACCGCCCCAACTTTGTCCTTGTATCCCCAAATGTTTTTCATCTACCCATGAGAATTTAGCAAGCTCTTTTACCCCAGAGTTAATATACTCTTCTGCAGACTTTCCCGGATGACCAATCTCATAACTGATGTCGGGAGCAAATACTAAATAGCCATTACTAACAAAATAACTTATATTTAAGCGAGAAGGGGTAGGGGCCGGAGGAATGTAGGTATTTAAACCATCTGATAACTTTTCGTAAAAATATGTAATCATTGGATATTTTTTGGATTCACTAAAGTCTTCGGGTTTATATAGAATTCCTGTAGCTTCATAACCTGCTGGCGTTGTCCATTTAACTAATTCGGCCGTACCCCAATTGTATTGCTGTTGTTGTGGGTTGATAGCACTTAATTTCGTCTCCTTATCGAATTCCGTTGCAGCATATAAATCTGGGGATTCTTTATAATTTTCTTTTGTATAGATTGTTAATTTACCGTCTGCACTTGCCTTTACATCTTTATAAGTATAAGGCCCCATGGTAATTTCCTTTGGATCTTTTTTGTTCCGTGGATTTGTGTTATACCAACCGTTTTCTTTGTTGATATGATTGAAAGCACTTATTAAAAATGATTCTTTTGTGTTGATGATAACTGATTTATAATTCTTTTCAGCACCTATTCTTGGCAGAATATCCGCATATCTAAAAGTTATTTTACTACTTCTACCAGCTCCATTTGTTAATAGGCGGCGGTCATCTCCTTTGGTGTCAAAACTCCAGATGTCATATTTGTCATAGATAAGCACTTCTTTATCGTCATCTGTCCAACCTGCAATACCATATGCAATGGCAAATGTAGGTGAGTCGTTATCTTCGTCGGCAAAGCTCACAGGCAGGTCAACATTCAATATTTTTAATCGATTTGTATTAACATCGTAGCAATTCCATTGTTGTGTAGCCATATCATACCATAAAACGAAATTTCCTAACGGTGAAAACGACGCGCGAGCATAAACGTTTTCAGCTATTTTCCTTTTGCTTCCATCGATGGTTGATATTAAATAGAAATCTTGCTGCGTTCCGCCTTCCCATTGTGAAGAAACCCTTTTTCCTACATTAGAGCTGCCTAAGATATATATGTTATCTGCGTCGTCTGTTAACTCAACATCAGGCACTTCCGTTGATGCCAATGGTATGACAGTATTATTTCTTTTTGGATAAATTACACTTAAATAATTCTTAGCGAGGTCTTTTTTGAGATTTACTAACTGTTGAGGTTGCAGATAGTCATCTTTCCAATTCCAAATATCCACATTGGCTACTTCAAAATCTACGATCGTTGTGTCTTTTGCAGGCGGAATTGGGGCTATGCCAAAAAAAAGTTTATCCCCATTTTTACTGAAGCGTAGGTCGCCATCTCCGCTAACATTCCAATTGTTTGGCATACCTGCACTGCTTACATTGGCTATAATTTTAGCAGTATCCTGTCCAGGAGCGTAGTAATAAAGGCTATATGGCTTTTGCAATGCCTTCTCCGCATTTTTCTCTGCTGTAAAAGCAAGTTGATTTCCTAAAAGATCGAAAGCTAACTTACTGTAATTTCCACGACCATGACTTATTTGCTTAAGTTGCTTTTCCTTAATTGAGTATAAAAACAGACCAGCATTTTCTACCTTTTCTTTTTGGTTCTTACCTTTGCGAACAATAGCTAATAGGTTACCGGGGCTATCAAAATAATAGTCGTTTACATTCTCAAATATTTCTTCTTCTCCCGTAGTTAGATTACGTAAATGTAGCGTTCCGGGATTGTCGGCTTTTTCAACTTTGTTTTTATCGTTTTTATCAGTGCTATCTGTTTTTGAAGGAAGTTTTTCCTCCAAAAAAGCAATGTAGTCTGATGACTCATCAGCTAATTTAAAGGATTTAACATTCGCAAATTTATTGATAGCTTTAGTAGTTAAAGAAATGATAGCAAGTGAATCTTTAGGCATCTCATTCTCTTTTTTCTTTTTTATTTTGGCTTGCCTAATGTCTTTGAATAACGGTTTAATAGTTACTATAGCATATTGAGAGTTGTTAGTGAATACACCATTTTCGCCACGTGGCACATTATGAATAGTTTCTCCGCTCGGTGCACTAATAGTAAGTAATGCATCACCTTCTTGAGGCGTAACGCTATATAATATAAACTGTGCATCATCACTTACCTTGGTAAACTTTATGCTTTGCCAATTATCATATACACTATGGTCTAACGATTTTTTTTGAGCAAAAGCCTGAATAAAGAGTAGATTGAAAACTATTGCAAAAGATATTCTACACATCATGTTGGATTGATTTAATCGCTAAATATCTGAAAAATATGAAAGTTTTACCGGTTAATCACCATTATTTTACAAAAATAAAGATTTGGTCAGTGCTTATCAGTTAGCAATGTAAGTCTAATCCTTGTCATATTCTTGATCGTATACGGCCGAATATTTTTTTTTATGTTTAGATTGACGATATTTGATGAAATAATTTAGTTTATATTATGATAACTGTTACTGAAAAGGCAAAAGGCAGAATTACTGAAATTCTACAGACGGGAGAATATGACTCAACTTATTTTGTGCGTGTTGCAGTAGAGAGTGGAGGATGCTCTGGATTGACCTATAAGCTTGATTTTGATAATCAGGAGCGAGCTGGCGATCAGACTTTTGAAGATAATGGTGTGAAGGTTGTGTTGGACATCAAATCGTTTCTTTACCTAGCAGGTACAGAACTTGATTATAGCGATGGCTTAACGGGAAAAGGGTTTAATTTTATCAACCCAAATGCTTCACGTACTTGTGCTTGCGGCGAAAGTTTTTCAGTTTAGAAAAAATCTTACGCTATTATGTTAATATACTCCGGCTTTATGCAATTGCCATAAAGGTGAATTATCTCTAATATTACCGATAGCGTTTATAATAAGTTCAATTGTTTGATTGATTTGAAGTTCAGTTGTTGAATATCCCAAGCTAAACCTAATGGAGCTTTCGGCTTCTTCTTTGCTTAATCCCATAGCAATTAATACATGCGAAGGGTCTAGACTACCACTTGCACAAGCAGAACCAACAGACAATGCTATCTGTGGAAGATTCGTCATCATTTCAACGCTTTTCACGTAGCGAAAGCAGATATTAGAAACATGTGGTAAACGGTTTAATTTGTCTCCATTCAAAAAAGTTTCAGGTAATTTTAGTAAAGAATTTTCAAGATGATTCCTGAGATAATTCAGCCTGTCAATTTCTTCGTTTTCTTTTTCCATGGCTAGAAAAGCTGCAGCTCCTAAGCCGACAATACCGGGGACATTTAATGTACCTGCCCTTAAGTTATTCTCTTGTTTTCCACCCTGTAGTAAACTTCCAATCTGTATAGGGGCACTCCGTCTTTTAATGTATAAAGCGCCAACACCTTTTGGACCATATATTTTATGGGCACTTAAGGCTAAAAGGTCAATATGTAGGTTTTCTACGTTAATGGGAATTTTTCCTGCAGCTTGAGTGGCATCACAAAAGAATAGTACATGATGTTCCTGGGCGATCTCACCTATTTGTTCTATCGGATGTACCACGCCTGTTTCATTGTTTGCAAACATAAGACAAATCAAAATGGTGTCCGGTCTAATAGCTTGGCGTAAATCATCCAAAGAAATATTTCCTTTTCGATCAACAGGTAATTTTTGTATGTCTGCTCCCTTCTTGCTAAGATAATTGCAAGTGTCTAAAACTGCCGGATGTTCTGTTTCGCAGGTTATAATGTGCTTACCAATTTTTTGATAATGAAAAAAAATGCCTTTTAATGCTTGGTTAATGGCTTCTGTCGCTCCAGAAGTAAATATAATTTCCTTTGCAGAAGCATGCAATAATTTCGCGACCTGATTACGGGCTGTATCAACTGCTTCGGCTGCTTTACGACCTAGTTTATGATAAACACTTGATGCATTGCCATAGTATTCTTTGAAATAGGGCAACATGGTATCCAACACTGTTGAGTCCACAGGAGTGGTGGCACAATGGTCGAGATATATAATACTTTGATCCGTATTTTGCATGAGGATTAATACTTAAAAATGTCTGTGTGCTTCAATAGAAGTTGGATACACCAATTGTTCTGCTGGTATACTAGCACTCAGCCGTTACAAATTAACGGATGTTTGGCTATGTGCTTTCGATGATATGTCGTTTACTGGCACACTGTTCTTGTTATACTACAAAGTTAAACAATTTGAAACGTTTGTTTGTCAGTGATTTTTATGTTAGGTTTGCACGAAATTTAAAATCCTTTTACTGGTAGGATCTTATGATTTTGTTGGTCATTCTTTTGTATAATTAAGGCTATTTTAGAGGAAGATAAGGATTTTAAGCATCTTGTAATTACTGTTTTAGCAATTTCGGTAATATCACACCTTAGTATATAAACGTTAAATAGGGGGATTTTGGAGAAGAAAAAAGGCATTATTTATAAGGTAAATCAATGGCGTATACAGAAAATTTCGAACAGGAATTTTTTAGTAATCTTGGCCGTGGTTGTGGGCTTAGTAGGTGGCTTAGCCGCTGCTGGTTTGAAAGCGCTAACGCATGGAATCGCTACTTTCTTGCAAAACGATGTTCAGTCGGAATATAAATATCTATTGTATTTCTTTTTTCCACTGATAGGTATACTATTAACGGTCATTTATGTGCGTCGTTTTATCCGAAAGGGAAAATTTGAACATGGAATTACGCCCATATTATATGCTATTTCAAGAAAATCAAGTAGGATTGAATCTCATAACGTTTATTCGCAGATTATTACCTCTGCTCTTACTGTAGGATTCGGCGGTTCAGCCGGACTTGAGGCGCCAATCGCTTATAGTGGTTCGGCCATTGGTTCGAATATCGCTCGCTTTTTTGGGTTAAACTATAGGGAAGTGACCATGTTATTAGCCTGTGGTGCTGCGGCTGGAATCGCAGGAGCTTTTAACAGTCCGGTAGCAGGCATGGTTTTCGCGATCGAGATACTTTTGCCGGAGTTTTCAATACCGGCCTTTATACCCCTGTTAATGGCAGCTGCTACCGCCTCTGTAATATCAAAAGTATTATATAGTGAACCGCTTTTTTATTTGGTTTCAGATGAGTGGGTTTTGCCTGCATTGTTCTTTTACATAGTGTTAGGCGGTCTCGTCGGACTTTTTTCTATTTATTTTACGAAGGTAGATGGTTGGGTGAAAAATTGGTTTTCAAAAGTAAAAAATCCTTATCATAAGATTGGCTTGGGTGGTTTGAGTTTAGGGCTACTTATCTTTGTTTTTCCAGCACTATATGGAGAAGGTTACATTACCATTCAGCAATTGCTTCTTGGGAAATCTAATTCGTTGTTAGCAAATAGTATCTTTTCAGACTATAAAGATATCGGTTTTATGGTTGTTATTTACGGTGTTATAACGATTTTTGCTAAATCCTTTGCAACGCTTATTACACTTAACAGTGGAGGAAACGGAGGAACCTTTGGCCCTAGTTTAGTAATGGGAGGGCTGTTGGGTTTTGTTTTTGCTCACGGTATTAATTTAACTGGCTTAATATATCTTACAGAAGCTAATTTTATTGTGGCAGGGATGGCCGCGGCATTAAGTGGTATTATGCATGCTCCCTTAACAGCGATCTTTCTTATTGCCGAAATTACCGGCGGGTACACGCTAATGGTGCCGCTTATGATTGTATCGGCCATCTCGTATTTCATTAATCGGGCAACGGTTAAATATTCGATATATACCAAAAATCTTGCCGCCCATGGTGATTGGCTTTCTCATGAAGATAAAGACAAAACTGTTTTGCGGATGATGAAGTTGAGGTATGTGCTAGAAACCAATTTTACTATACTTGGACCCGATGAAAAACCAAATGATCGGAGGTCCGATATTATACATACGAAAAGGAATATTTTTCCAGTAGTAGATAAAGAGCTTAAATTGTTAGGAGTAATATATAGCGAACGTCTCTTCAGTATTCTGATGGGCGAGGAAGTGACTGACAAAACCATGAAAGAATTGGCACAAGCTCCATTAGACGTTGTACGTATGGATGCTAATATGTATGACGTGATGAGAAAAATGGATCGGGAAGATATTTGGATTTTGCCGGTGCTGGATGCCAACGATAAGTATATGGGGTTTGTTTCTAAATCTGCTATATTTAACAAATATAGAGCACTCCTTGTAAGGCAGGGTTCTTATTTGGACTAATCTCGCGATTATTAATACCATGATGCTTTCGATTTACTGTGGGTTTTCTAGGAATCTTTTTGATGCTTTCGAAAGTTTATATATCGTCATCTAAAATAGAACCTTGTTAATTGCTGTCTTTAACAATTATTAACCTTTGTATTGGTTCAAATAGTATTACTTTTGTTTTCTTGAAATAAACGTGTCGAAATGAATAAATTCTTGATAGCTCTATTCCTGACAGTATTAGCTGCGTGTGGAATTAATCAACAAGCCAAACAAATTAAGGCTTTAGAGCAGTGTAAATTTGAAGTTAAAAAGGTAGATAGCGTGTTTTTAGCAGGTGCGAATGTGATGAACATGGTAAGATCTGGAAGTGTTAACCTTAGCAATATGGGAGGAGTAGCTATGGGAATGCTAAGAAAGGAAGTGCCGTTAAAAGGTATTCTACATTTGAAAATTACAAACCCTACGGATCATTTGGCCGGAATTAATCAATTTCAATATCAACTTCTGATGAAAGATAGACAACTTGCGACAGGATTGGTAAATCAAGAAGTTAAGGTTAATCCAGGTGAGTCTGTTGAGGTTCCAGTGTTGATAGATGCCAATATTTATGGATTACTTTCAAATGGTTCAGTATTGCAGGAAGTTATGGACTTCGTTTCCGGAACTAATCCGAAGCAAGAAAGTTTGTTGACTATCAAATTGAAGCCTACAATTGCTATTGGAAATAAAACGATAAATTATCCGGGATGGATTACATTTGATAGAAAAGTAACACGAGATATGCTGTTATAGTATAGGCTGTTTAGTTAATTATGGTATGAAGAAAAAATCCGCACAAGTGAATTCTCATCATCTTTCGGAAGATGACTCAAGAGAATTCATGGTTTTCCATATCAATAAACGTTTATTGAACTCGAAAGAGTTCAAACCGTATAACATATTCAACCCGTTCAGATCAGATTTTTTTGCCATTATTATGGTGCACGAAGGTGCAATAGAAGTTAATGTGAACCTTCAAAACTTTCGATTAAAGAAAAGTGATCTATTGGCTTTTGCACCAAACACGATTAAACATCTCGTTTCTATTAGCGATGATTGTAAGTTTTATGCGATTTTATATAAATCTTCCTTTCTCATTAACGCCAACATACGAGAGTTTCATCAGAATGTGTATGATTTATTGGTTTCAGGCATGCCTCTTTTTGAGTTAACTGGAAATGAGGCTAAGATTCTCGGAAATTTGATAGAGGTAATGTGGCTTAGAAGCCATGGGAGCGAAGCGAATTTTTCCAATGATCCTGTTGTGAAGCACGGATTTCTATCATTTTTGTATGAATATACATTTTTGCATAGAAAATATATAAGGGATGGCGATAGAAAAACCTCTAGAAAAGAAGATCTAATGTTACGTTTCATAAATTTAGTTGCCAATAATTTTAAAGAGGAACGAAGTGTCGATTACTATGCTAAAAAGCTTTTTATAACACCTAAATACCTATCAGAAGTAACCAAAGATGTTTCTGGTAAAACAGCAAGTTCTATCATTGCCGAAATGGTGATTATGGAAGCAAAAAGCTTGTTAAATATACCCTCACTAACTGTTATTGAAATATCTGACCTGTTGAATTTCAGTGACATGTCTTTTTTTGGAAAATATTTTAAACGGTATACGGGTACAAGCCCGACTGCATTTAGGAAGTTAATTTCCTAAAAATTGAATACTCATTTTAATGTAAAATTTGTTGGGGACGCAACTATTATTTCGGTTGATAAGTTCGACTTGGAGATTTAGTTTTTATCTTAGATATTGATTAGTAGAATTCTTTCTATACATTTGATAAATAGGCGATATGCCCCAATTAGGGTGTCAATCTCCTTTAAAGATTTGATTGCCGAAAATATTCAGATATATTGTGTCTTTTTTGTTAATTTTATATAAAATGTTTTTAAAAAATATTTTATTTAGATTTACTTGCAATTACAGAATTTTAGACGTGTTTTTTTGATGTAAATTAGCGTAAAATAAGGGTGTTTCGTTAATAAAAGCTGTTTTTGTTGGTTTTTTGCCTTTTTTACGTCAAACGATAGATTGATTTTAAACCGAAAAATTGACCAATTTTGGCGAAATATTTACCTTTTTTAAATTTAATATTGGGGTGATATTTGTGGCGTTATTAGTTGATATGCAAACGATTTTTTAAAAATAGATGAATCAGGTAAATAATAATGATGAATTAGCAATATTCCACCTCGATAATCTGAGCAAACTGTTGCGTAATAAGGCAAACCAATATTTGTCGGCTCAGGGTATTGACGTAAGAATTGAACAGCTGCCTGTTTTGTTTAGTATTCCAGAAGAAGGGCTTCCGCAACAACAAATAGCCGATGAGATTGGTAGGGATAAATCTTCGGTATTGAGAACCATTTCTAATTTGGAAAAGGAGGATTTAGTACGTGTAACTACAGATATAGCTGATAAAAGAAAAAATTGTGTCATGCTTACTCCGAAAGGCAGAGTTTTGGCAAGACTTATTAAAGATAAAATAGTGAATTTGGAAAAGGTTTTATTTAATAGTCTAAAAAGCCCGGAGCATGATCGTTTTATGCAGGTTATCAAATCAATTGGTAACAACTTGCAAAATATACATATAATATAACCACAGTAGAAAGAAAAGAACCAGCGGGTTTTAAATTTTAATTAGATGAGCAGAAATTTTGACAAGCGTATAGCAGATTTTAAAGATGCGGCGGTGATAAAAGAAAAAGGTCTTTATCCTTATTTCAGACCCATTGAATCTGGACAAGATACAGAAGTTATAATTAATGGGAAGAAGGTCCTTATGTTTGGTTCAAATTCATATTTAGGGCTAACTAATCATCCCAAAATTATTGAAGCTGCTCAAAACGCTACAGCAAAATATGGAACTGGTTGTGCAGGATCCAGATTCCTAAATGGAACCTTAGATATTCATGAGGAGCTAGAGGCTAAACTAGCAGATTATGTAGGGAAAGAGGGTGCCGTTTTATTTAGTACTGGATTTCAGGCGAACTTAGGAGCGCTTTCTTGTTTAACAGGAAGGAATGACTATTTAATCTTAGATGATTGCAACCATGCTTCTATTATTGATGGTAGTCGCTTATCTTTTTCAAAAGTGGTTAAATATAAGCATAACAATATGACTGACCTTAGAAATAAAATAAGTCAGCTACCTGAAGAGGCAGTCAAATTGATAGCAGTTGACGGTGTGTTTAGTATGGAGGGTGATTTTGTAAAACTTCCTGAGCTGATCGAAATAGCAAAAGAATTTGATGCCGCTGTTATGGTTGATGATGCGCACGGATTAGGTGTTATTGGTGTTTCAGGTGCAGGTACGGCTTCTCATTTTGGGTTAACAGATGATGTAGACGTTATCATGGGAACATTTAGTAAATCGTTAGCTTCTTTAGGTGGTTTCTTAGCAAGTGACGCAAACACGATAGAATATTTAAAGCACCGCGCACGTTCGCTTATGTTCAGCGCAAGTATGACACCGGGTTCTGCTGCCAGTGTGTTGGCTGCTTTGGAGATCATAAAATCTGAACCGGAACATATTGAAAACCTGTGGAGAAATACCGAATATGCAAAAAGACAATTGCTCGATAACGGTTTCGATTTAGGCAAGACAGAGAGTCCTATTTTACCTGTTTATATACGGGATAATGATGCGACTTTCTTGATTACAAAGCAATTGCAAGAGGAGGGCGTCTTTGTTAATCCGGTAGTTTCACCAGCAGTAGCCTCACAAGAGTCTTTAATTCGTTTTTCGCTTATGGCTACACATACCTTTAACCAGATTGATGAGGCGGTGAGTAAATTAACAAAAGCTTATCGCAAAACAGTAACAACTGAATTTGTAAAAATTGCATAGGGCTGCTGTTAATATAGAATGTAGTTTAGTTAAAGAAAAGAAGCATATAGCACATATTTTACGATGAAGGTAGTTGAAGTGTCTTCCAAAAGTCAGTTAAAAACTTTTATAGATTTTCCTCACGGCTTATATAAGGATGATAATAATTATGTACCTGAGCTCTTTATAGCGCAGCGCGATATGTTAACTCCTGGTAAACATCCATTTCACAACCACTCATACATTCAGCTATTTTTAGCTTATGAGGAGAATAAATTGGTTGGTCGTATAGCCGCTATTTACAATACAAATCACAACGCTTTTATAAACGCCAAAGATGGATTCTTTGGCTTTTTTGATACAATAAACAGCCAGGCTGTAGTTGATGCATTAATGGAAAAGGCTGTTGATTGGTTAAAGGGAAAGGGAGCAAATAAATTAGTTGGCCCGATCAATCTTTCAACTAATGATACATGCGGGTTATTGGTAAAGGGATTTGAGCTTCCTCCAGTAGCTATGATGCCTTATAACAAAGCTTATTATGAAGATCTGTTATTAAAAACGGGACTAAAAAAGCAAACTGATTTGCTGGCATATCTTGTAGATAGATCAAATATCAACAATAGGTCTGTACGGCTTTTAGATGCTTTGGAGAATCGGTTAAAGCGAAGTAACATCACGTTACGGATGATAGATAAGAAAAATCTGAAAAAAGATATACCCAAAATAAAAGAACTTTATAATAGTGCTTGGGATCAAAATTTGGGCTTTGTTCCAATGACAGATGAAGAATTTGATTTTTTAGCGAAGGATTTATCTATGATTTTAGATCCCAAATATTGTATTATTGCTGAGCAGGGAGATAAAATGGTAGGATTTGCCTTAGGCATACCAGATATAAATCAAATTTTGA
>DATMSZ010000204.1:0-20970 GCA_035565175.1 Pseudosphingobacterium sp. | reverse complement strand
GTCAAAAATATACTTTGCGTTTCATTACTATTATTTACTAAAGCGTCCATCCTATGATATAATTATTATGTTTAACAGTTTTTATTTTAATTTCCCCTATAAACAGATCATTTCCATTTATAGCACTTACTTGATATTTTTTCGGGTTTCCTTGCAACCCTTTCCCTAAGTATTTTCCATATGCTTCCTTTGCCACCCAAAAACGGGTTACCCACTCATCGTGTAGTCTTCCCTTTAGCAATAATTGTTCGGCTTGCGTTAGTACAATTTCATCAAAACCACTACCTCTTTCTTTAATCTCTTCTATGTCTATCCCAACGGGTTTGCCTAGGCTTGCAATTCCCACTGCCTCATCATTTTTATGGGCAATAGAAATATGTATGTTCTCTTTGTTCTCACCTTTTACTATCGGCTGGCCGCTTGGTAATGATCCAAGATCAAATTCTATTGGGAAATGTGCTTCATTTTTTTCTTTAAGAAGTAACGAACGAATGGCATCCCGTACAGCTACGCGACTTATTAACCATTTCTTTCTCCGGTTAAGTGGCATTTCTTGAAGATAATTTCTGTCTTCAAGTGGTAGATAACGCTTTGCGATGAAATCCCACGATATAACTTTCTGATAGGCCTTGTGAAATTTAAACACGCCCGGCGATATTTCGTCCGAAAGGATATTGCTTTTTGGTGCCATAGAAACTTGCCATAAGCGTTCATCAAATTCCAAGCGTATATTTTGCCATCCCCGTATAGAGGCCCATGCTTTTCCGTTTCTAGTTAGTAGAAAATCTGCAGTAGCAGTTTCGTTATTTAAATCGGTTAGCATACAGGTACATTCAAATAGACCTGTTTGATCATGAAAATCTTGGTAAAAAGTAATTTCATCAATCTTAACGGGAAACGCTACCCGGTTGATGGGAAGCGTTAGTTGTAACCAGAGTCCAAACAACTGTCCTGCATTATCCAACAAAGAACCTTTCCCTTCACTGCCAGAGATTATACCCTTGATTCCCTGATCAGAAATGTTCAGCACAGATTTTATGCCTTGATATGCAGGTCCATGAAACATGTGACGTTCATAGATGTTTTTAGCATCGATAGAAAGATCTAGTGGCTTTCCTATATCTAAAGATTGCATAGAAGAGATACTTCGGCTAGTACCAACAATGGCAACTAACTCAGCATATTTTTTGATGTTAAGTGAAAGTTTATCAGCATTTATCCAGTGCACTTCCACAGATTCCCTGAATGGTTTACTCACGTTCATCCACTGAAACACTCGTATATCCTGTATTTTAGTTAAGATCTTTCCCTCCGCATACGATTCAGCTATTTCTCCAAATAATTCGAAAATCATTGTCATTGGGATAACAGGATCCATATCGTCCGGGCAATGCCATCCTTCCTTTTGCTTTACTAATGCGTGATCTATTAAGTAAGGATGTGTTGCGAGAGAAATTGAAAGGGGAGTATACATCCTTTGCGATTCAGACAGCGCTACACTTCCTTCTTTTTGCTGAATTCTATACTCCTTTACGGTAGAACTACCTGATCGAACAGAATTTTCTTCCAAAATAGTTATAAGTTCCGAGTACATTCCAATCGCTTCTTCCATATTCTCGGCAACTGCTTTCGCTAATGGATTTTTTATCTGCTCGGCCGACACTAAAACGCTTCTATTTTGCCTCTTTTCATCAGCGTATGCCAAAGAGGGCACTGAGAATTTCCAATCGGTCACTAATGATGAACCCAATTGGAGTGTTAGGTCCGTATTTATTTTTTGTTCCCTGGAGACCCCTAAAAAGTCTAGATCAACCTCTTTACCTTCAACATATAATAAAGCTAGTACCCTTTTCAATTGAGATAAACCACTTCTATGTGGCGAATTAGCAGCAAAGGCATTATACGCTTCACCCTTTAAAGTATCGTCTACAAAGCCAATAACACCTCCCGATCCGATCTGTAAGAAAATTTTAACATGTTCTTCCTTATGCAGTTTTTCGATGAGTTGTCTAAATCTAACAGGTTGCATTAAATGCTCAACCGTTAGTGCACGTATCTCTTCCACATTTGTAGGATAGGGGCTCAAGGTTGTTGCAGACCATAATGCCACCTTGTTTTCTAAAAATTCTATTTTATTTATCCCCAAAAGCAGCTGTGGAACCTTATCCTTAATAAACGGCGTATGGAACCCTGATTGAAATGGGAGTATCTGATGAAAGATTTGCTGGTTTTTAAGTTCAAGAGTAAGTTCCTGTATAGCCGTGTAAGTACCACATAAAATAACCTGTTGAGGGCAATTATCATTGGCAAGATAAAGATCGGGTATTTTGTTTAGCAAGTCACTAATTCGCTCGTAGCTGCAACCTGCGGCAACAAATTGCGCATCGGATATTTCAAAAAATTTAGGATCTAAACTTTCGACTAGTGTTTTAACAGATTCTGTTGTCACAAGTCCTGCCGACATGCCGGCGAGCCATTCTCCCATACTGTGGCCTGCATTTAAATCCGGTAATATTCCTAATTTTTTTAGCGCTAAATCTACAACTCTACTATTATGTAGTTGACTCAAAGCAGAGCTCAACACGTTTGTTTCTTGCACCAAGTCGTCCGTTAAAAATTCCTTTTCAATGCCAAAATAATTAACGATACTGTCTGTTTCGCCTGATGATAGGCCATCAAGACCAGGGAATAAAAATGCGATCTTTCCATCTCCTTTCAATAGTGGATCACTACTAAACCAAATATCTTGACGGTTGCGCCATGGTTTGCCTTTTTTAACAATGTTTATTGCCTTTTTAATTCTATCTTCTGTAGGGTTAAAAATAGCAATTCTATAATTTCCTACACCTAATGTAGTATCCTGTGTTTCCAAGGCTTTGACCAATTCTTCCACATTAGCACGTGCTAATAAAAGAAGTTTATCATCTGGCAATAAGGAAGGTGTTGAGTCGGAAGTGATTTTCCGCTTCTGCGAATGCGCCTTTAGAACTACATGCGCATTAATTCCTCCAAAGCCAAATGCATTTACGCCCGCCACAAGTGGCAGGCCGCTTTCGGACCATTTGATAGATTCTAGGGAAGGCTCGAAGCGAGTACTCTTCATTGTTTCCGTAGGCGAGTCACAATGTAGTGTAGGTGGTAGAATATCATAGTAAAGGGCCAACGCAGTTTTAATTATACTTGCAATACCGGCTGCAGGCATTGCATGACCTATCATCGATTTTACGCTGCCTATTTTTGCTTTTAATCCACCCTGATATGTTCCAAAAACTTGTTTTAAAGTTTCTAACTCTGTACGGTCACCCAGTGGGGTGGCTGTACCATGTGCCTCAATGTAACCTACGTCGTTTGCTGATATTTCAGCTTTTTTTAAAGCTTGTTCAATTGCTTTAACCTGTCCTTTAACTGATGGGCTCATTACGCTTGTACCAGATCCGTCGCTACTGATACCTACTCCCTTGATAATACAGTAAATTTTATCGTGATCTTGTTGCGCTTTTTCCAGTGTTTTTAACACAATGAATCCGCAACCCTCTCCAATAATTAGCCCATCGGCTTCTTCATCAAATGGTCTGCTTTGCTGTTTTTTAGACAGGGCCCCTAACTGATTGAAAATGCTCCAAAAGGTTGCATTTTGAGCAACATGTACTCCACCAGCTATTGCCATGTCCGCACGACCAGACTGTAATTCATTTACGGCATGATCTATCGCTAGTAATGAGCTGGCGCAAGCCGCATCGACAGTATAAGCCGCACCTCCTAGATTAAGCCGATTAGCCACCAATGATGCGACTAAGTTTGGAATCAGCCCCATAGCCGTGTCTGGAGTGAAACGACCTTTTTTAGTTTGAAACTCTTTTTTTATTGCATTAAGTTCTTCATCGCTCAGGTGCGGCATGAGTTTTCGCAGTACCTCTATCATTTGTTCAGACACATGTACAATCTCTACAGCTCTTGTCGCTCCAGGGCCAACATAATTACCCTTTCCTATAATAATAGAAGTATTATCAAGCGAACATTTCTTACTCCAAACGCCAGCGTCTTCCAGCGCCTTGTAGGCCAACTGTAAAGTTAGCAATTGATCAGGTTCCATGCCTTCAACGGCTAAAGGTAAAATACCAAAAGCTACTGGATCAAAATGAGCATAGTCGTCAATAAAACCACCTTTATAGCAATAAAATCTGTCTACTGCAGGTACATTGCCTTCAAAATAACGGCTATGAACCCTATTCGCTGGCACTTCTTTGATGGCATCTACTTTATTAATTATATTTTCCCAGTAAGTTCGCAAGTCAGGAGCTCCAGGAAATATGGCCGACATTCCAATAATTGCTATATCCTTCGTCATTGTCTATTCTTTTGTGAATTAGGCCATAATTAAAACTCTACTTTCGTTTCCGTATTTGATTTCGTTGGTGAAGGTTTCCTTTCCACTTTCTAAAGGAATTAATGATATACCCCTTCTTTCGTATTCTTTCTCTAAACTGGCAGAGACCATGCCCGCACCTTTCCAGGGGCCCCAATTGATAGCCATTACCCTTCCCTTCATCTTTTTTCGCAGCACTTCTGCGTAATGATCCAGTACACTGTTCGCGGCGGCGTAGTCAGTTTGACCGCGATTGCCATAAACAGAAGCTATGCTTGAAAAGAAAACAATGAATTTTGTATCAGGCTTTAAATGTTCAGCTAAGACACGAAGTGGCGTAACCTTGGTTGAAAATACGCGCTCAAAAGAGTCGGGTGTTTTATTTTGGAATAATTTATCTTCTAAAATACCTGCTCCATGAATAACGCCGTCTATTCGTCCATATTTGGCATACAATGTCTGTATCAGTTGAATGAGCTTTTCCTCGTCTCTCACATCTACAGCATGATAACTTACGCGTGCGCCTTGCGATTTAATCGTTTCCATTGTTGAAACTATTTGCATTGCTTTATAAAGTTGAGACGTTTTGTGTTCAATTTCAGCAGGCGATTTAGAGAATCCCTGACCAATGAGAAATTTTCTAATATCTTCTTTTGTTTTTACATCTGGAGGTATCCCTTGAACATCGGGATAAACTGATCTGCCAACCAATACGTAATGGCATGGGTATTCCTTTGATAAATGTGTAGTGAGGGCCGATGTTATACCCTGTGCGCCTCCCAATACTAATATTACTGCTTCTTTTTCAAGCGTTAAGGCTTGCTGGTTTTCAGTAAGTAATGGATGATGAGTTTCTTGGATCGTATGGCGTTGCTCGTCTTTATAGTAAATAACAGACGGTTCATCGTTACAAAGCAATTCTTGAAGCAATAAATCGGAAACTTTTATTTCCTCTAATTCATTCATAAAATGAATCGTTCTACACTTTGTGTGTTCATATTCTTTATCTAAGCTTTTAATGAATCCTGTGTACCCTTGGTAGCTTCTTAGAAATTTTGGATCGTCATTTCTATCAACATGCGCAGAATGATCTGATAACACATATACCCATTTTACCCGCTGCATATCTAAGGATTTCACCATTTGTACAGCCTCTATAATACTCAAACGATGATTGGATGCCACCATGTCTAAAATAATTAACCCATCATAAGCCTCTAAATTCGCATCCTGATTAATTACATCAACAATAGCCCCCCTTTTTTCAAGTGCCTTTTTTATTATTTCACCTAAGCTACCATCTCTTGTAATAGCCAATCTATTACCTTTAAGTGAAGTTGAATCGTTATTCTGTAGCATAGAGTGAATATCTACCAATTCAAATTTTATTCTTTTCAAATGCTCGTTGATAGTAATCTCATCAATCGTTGTGGTTACCGTAGGCTCAAGAATATTACTTTTACCACTGCTATTATTAGCAACTATCCATTGAACTAAGTGTTGTAAGATTTTAAAAGAGGAAAGCTGTTCGATATTTGCATGTCCTTCTTCGCTAAGTGGAAGTACATTGCTTAATTTATGCCGAAGTTCACCAACTATTTCTATTCGTTTAATGGAATCAATACTTAGATCGGCTTCTAGGTCTAGATCCATACCTAGCATTTCTTGTGGATAGCCGGTTTTTTCACTTACGATCTCAAGCAAAATATTACGGATATCCTGCTCCGATAGAATGGGCTGTTCATCACTTATAGTAGCTTCTTGAGAGACTTTAGGCTCTTTGTGTACTTCAAGGTTCTCATTAAACCAATTTAATAGTCCATTTAAAGTTTTAATAGAGGCTAACTGCTCTACCATCTCATCTTGTGTCTTACCTTTAAATTCGGCAGAACTCAATTGTATTCGTAGTTCTCCGATAATTTCCAAGCGCTTAATGGAATCAATACTCAAATCGGCCTCCAAATCTAAATCCATACCTAACATTTCTTTTGGATATCCGGTCTTATCACTTACCACGTCCAATAGAATGGTTGTTAAATCGACTGCCACAATGCTTGGTCGTTTTGACGGTATTTCTGTAGCCTTCACTTCAACAATAGGGGCAGTACTTTTCTTGGCGTCTGTAGGCAATGGAGTTACCTGATTAGGACTAGCCATCGGGGGAATACTTTGACCAAGGTAAGCCAGTAAAACATCACGCTGTGCTTGAATCAACATCTTCATGCTCGATAAATAATCTAATGTCATTCGCTCTGCCGATCCTAAAACCGAAGAAGATGTTTCTGATGGAGTTGCCTGAACCGTATTTAGTTGATTGAAGCTAAGTATAGGCTTAACAACAGGGGGTACGCTATAAGAAGGTAATTTTCCTTTTAAAGGCACTGCCATCTGTCCATTTACCAACCAAGTAGACGGACTCCTTTTATATTTTTCAGGGTTATTGAAGTCAAGAACCTGAACATCTCTATCGTTAAATAAGGCTTCTAAATTAATTGTCCTTCCTGTAGCTAGATACTGAGCAATCATTGTTAATAGCTGTAAGATTCCTCCTTTTCCATTCTCTTCAGTGTGCAATAACACCTCATCTTTACCCAAAATGGATTTTACTAGCCCTATTAACGTTTTTCCTGGCCCCACTTCTATAAATACACGTGCGCCGTCATTATACATAGCTTCCACTTCATCTGAGAAAAGTACAGGTTTGATGATGTGGTTTGCAAGCGTTTCTTTAATCTCTTGGCTATCTTCAGGGTAAAGCGTTGCTGTGGTATTTGACCAAACCGCTATTGAAGGTTTATTAAAGGGTATCGATTGAATCGATTGATAATAACTATTAGCAGCATTCTCAATTAAAGGACTATGAAAAGCACAGGCAACCTCCAATTGTCTGTAGGAGATTTTTTTATCTTTTAGCTCCTTCATCAGACCTTCCATCGCAATAGATGTGCCTGCGAGCACCCATTGTTGAGGTGAATTGTGATTGACAGCAAAAATGTCTGTTCTGGTTTCTAGTAATTCATCAATCAAGGATCTAATGCCGTTAATGGCAACCATTATGCCTTTATCGTCGCCTAATGAAGATAGTATAGATTCCGCTCGCTGCTTGCTCATCGGAACCAAGTATTGATCATCAAAAACGCCCGAAAAAGCCAAAGCGGGTAACTCACCATAGCTATGACCCGCTAGCATATCTGGGACGATTCCGATTTCTTCCAAAAATCTAGCAATAGCTAAGTCAATAATACCCAGTAAAGGTTGGGCCATACGGGTGTCTTTTATTGCTGCTTTTTGATTTTGTAATGTTTCTTCATCAAATGTTTGATTAGGAAATAGCACTTTTTCATATTCGGGATACAGTTTGAGAATTGATCGCATTTTAGGGAAATTAACCATTAATTCTCTAGCCATATGAATACGCTGACTCCCTTGTCCAGCAAATAAAAATGCCGTTTTACCGATAACTGGTCGAGTATGATAAGTATCTTTTGTATGTGTACCGGAAAGAACCAGGTCCATTTTAAAGATAAGGTCATCTAAGGACTCCGCCAATATAGTAAACTGTATTGGGGCCTTGCTATAAGTAGCCAAGGAGAAAGCAAGATCCCTTAATTTTACCGTGTCATTTAAATCTATTATTTTTTTTACTTGTTGAAGTAGGAGGGATGCTTCAGAGAAATCATGTCCCTTAAAGACAAAAAGTTCGGCAGGCCATTGCTTAGTAACCGAAAATACATTATCGCTTGTTTCTTTGACATTTGAAATAAGCGCGTGAAAATTCGTTCCTCCGAATCCAAAAGCGCTTACTCCTGCAATCCTTTCCTGTTCATTCCAAAGACCGGCTTTATCTGTAAATACAAACGGACTATTAGATGCCTTATAATAGCCATTTGGTTGCTTTAAATTAATAGTTGGTGGTTTGATTCCATAGTACACGCTTAATGCACTTTTAATTAAACCTGCCATACCTGCAGCACACTTCGTGTGTCCTATTTGTGTTTTTACCGATCCTAAATGTGTCTGACCTCTAACTGCTCCGCTTTGGATCATTGTCTGTGTTAAAGCGCTTAACTCGGTACGATCGCCTACAACTGTCCCTGTTCCGTGTGCTTCTATTAAACCTACAGCAGATGGAGAAATGCCTGCTTGCCCATAAGCTCTTTCTAAGGCCTTTGTTTGTCCTGATAATCTAGGCGCTGTTAAACCAAGGCTTTTACCGTCACTAGAACCTCCAACGCCTTTTATGACAGCATATATTTTATCATTATCCTTTTGGGCATCTTCTAATCTTTTAAGAACGATCATCGCTACACCTTCACCAAGCGCAATACCGTCGGCGTCTGCATCAAATGTTGCACATCTACCTTTTTTGGACAACGCATGCGTACTAGCAAACATAAGATAGTCATTAATGCCATTATGAAGATCGGCCGCTCCTGCAATTACCATGTCTGATTTTTTTAGGATGAGCTCCTGGCAGGCTAAATCAACAGCGGCTAATGATGAGGCGCAAGCAGCATCTACCGTGTAATTGCGACCACCCAAATCTAATCGATTCGTAATACGACCCGCGATAACATTCGCTAATACACCGGGGAAGGAGTCTTCTGTTAACTTCGGAAGAGCATCATCTACTTCTTTTGGTATTTCGCCGAACATCTGAGGGAAAAGTGCTCTGAAGCTATAATTATTAGCTAAGTCGTTTCCTCCTTCGGCTCCGATAATTACAGATATATTTTCTTTATTTGTCTGCTTAGAAGCATATCCAGCATCTTCAAGCGCCCTTTTTGCTATAAGCAAACTTAATAACTGTGTAGGATCTATAGCCGCCAACGATTGAGGGGGAATCCCAAATTCAAGTGGATCGAAATCGATCTGAGGAATAAAACCGCCCCATTTAGAAGGTGATTTTTTACCATTATTGTCATTCGGATCGTAATATATCTCTTTGTTCCATCTTTCATCTGGAACCTCTGTTATGCAATTTTTTGAGGCAAGAACATTATGCCAGAATGCGTCTAGATCTTGCGCATCAGGATAAACGCATGCCATTCCGATAATGGCAATGTCCAGCGCTTCCTTTTCTGATTTTATTTGTAAAGTAGATATGTTTGCATTCGCTATGTGTTTATAATTGTCATAAGCAACATTTTTATGGAGTTGATCCATGGTCTGGACACTGTTATTGAGTGCGGCGACCTGGCCAATCATGAACATTCCATGTTGGTATTGATCTTTTTCATTAAGGTTTATTAGCCCATGTTGATTTCGTTCTAAACCTTTGCTTGCAATGCGCAAACGTCCCACATTGAGTTGTTCCAAAGATTTCCAAATTTCCTGTTTTTCAATGCCGTTGTTTTGTAATCTTGATTTTTCTTCTTTAAAGAAAGAAGTGAACGGCGAATGTAAACACCTCGTTTCATGACCGGGAGCAGTTTCTAGTAATACAGTCTCCGCTTGTTCTAACGCTTGTTTTTGAAAGCCTGGCAAAATAGCTCCAGAATCAACGGCTTCTTTGGTGTAGATATATGCTGATCCCATTAATACGCCAATTTTCGCGCCGCCGGTTGCCAATGGTGCGGTCATAATAGATACAAATGCACTTGAAATACTATCATGAATGCCGCCTGCAAAAAACATTTCAAAAGCAGGAAGATTCTCTTCCTGTAAAATCCGTTCAATCTGCTGCTCCCATAGCACTAATGAAGACAGCGGGCCGACATGCCCTCCACATTCTCTACCCTCAAAAACAAATTTTTTAGCCCCTTCTTTAATAAATATATCCAGAAGCGATAGCGAAGGAACATGTAGGAAAGTCTTTATACCGGCTTTTTCAAAGGGAACAGCTTGCGATGGCCGACCACCAGCTATCAGTACTACTGGTGGCTTAACTTCCATTATATATTGTGTTTGCTCTTCCCTTAATTCTTGTGGAGCAAAACCCAGAATCCCCGCACCCCACGCTTTGCCTTCTAATAGCTCGTGCGTCGTATGAACCAACTCTTTTGCCTTATCTCCAGTCATTAAAGATAGGGCAATGAATGGGAGAGCGCCTGCATCTGATACAGACTTAGCGAATGCTGGCACATCACTAACCCGCGTCATAGGTCCTTGAGCAATGGGAAATTTAATATTCAATTCGTTTGCCAATGGGTTTTCCGGACGGATAACATTCTCATATTGTGCCTGTTTTATGTGTCCAGCAATGGATTCCAACAGACCGAACGCCAAACGATCAAGCGTTTTATATCTCTTAACCAGATCTTTTGATAAGGTAATATCTTGCCCTACACTGAGATATGAATTTTCTAAATTATAGGTACCGACCAAATAAGGACGTAGATTTTCATAAGTAGGTTCTACTGATAGATTAGGCGAATTGGGCCTAATTAACACCCTGTGACCACCAATTACTTTTGTTTCATTGCCGTTGAGTTTTTCAATAATATTTTTTAACGAACTAGGAGCGCTGCATTCTGGAAACAAGGCCAATTGGCTATCTAAAACAATTCCTTCGGCTCCGAGAGCAATGAGTGCAGCAGCAGAGTGAGTACCCACTCCCCCTTGAACCCAAACATCCATTTCTTTTAGAGCTTCATCTTGAATAATTCGTTGGAATAAGATAAATGTGGAATCATTTCCAACTTTCCCACCAGCTTCATTGCCTTTGATAATAATAGTTTTTGCGCCTAATTTTTTCGCTCCTATGGCCTCATCATAAGTATGTACTTGGTAGATGATTTCTGCTATAGTTGAGTTAAGTTTAACCGTATTTTCAAATGGCATAATGATTAAGCCAACCGACTCTGGCAACAGTGACTGTTCGGGGATATCCGTTTGTCCAAAACAAAGGCCTATTGATTTCGGAGGATAACTACTTATTTCTTTAAATAAGTTTTCTTTTTCATTTGGGTCATTCCCCATATGCAAAACGGGGAAAATTTTTGTTTTGCTTAATGCCTTTAGTAAAGCAGGATCAGGAATCTCGAAAGGGGTGATACCAATCAACTTTGTACTCTTCATGGTGCTAATAATTAATGATGTAAAACGATATAAATTAGTTGGTTGGAATGGTGTTATATATCGTTATGTAACAAATCTTTTTTGCGCTTTCATTGTTAACAAGTGTCTAAATGGAGAAACAGTCTCTGTGATTTTAACTGTGAACGCTACTGTTTGAATGAATAAATTGCCTAAAACCAATTTTAAAGATGCCATTTGAATGCTTGGAATACCTTTATATCTACACTTTAATAGTTTTTGATAATTTGTAAATTCTCATCTATTCTTATCTTAATTGTGAGAGTTTTGTGGTATTTTTTTAATTATTTCTTAGTATTTCTGACTGCAAGATAGCAAAACATGTATTCTATTTGTCTGTTCATTTTGTTCAGTGGTTTTATACTGAACGAACACTATTTCTTAAGTAACGTACCTGCGTAGACCCATTTTAGAAGCTTTTAATGGTACAAGATCACAAACTAGGTGTGGCTCAATTGCAAAACGAATGATTTCTTAACAGGCGGAACGTTTTTTTTATTTTCATTTAACCATTTCTTAATGTTTGCTATAAAAAATGGAATAGTCTATGCTAAAAAAATACAATTCGCAGATTAAATGAGATGGAAGCTTTGGTCATTTAACCAAATTGATTAGTAAGTAAGCGAATAAGAAATAGAAGGTGCTTAAACTGAATAGGTAATTGTTAATCGACTCAATAAAGAAACTGAAAAAGGCAAACAACACAAATTCATACCTGCTTTCTAGTTTTATTCTAGACGCTCTTTAGTGGATGGGGCATTTAACCTCAAATTCGTCCGCCATACCAGCAAGAGTAAATTCTGCCATATCGCTTTTTTTCCACCCTAAACTGAGTATGCTTCCTATAGGATGTTTGGACGTTTTTAGGTTTAAAAAATGAATCTCTAGACGACAAAAATCAAAAGAAGATGTTTTTATTTGAAATGACCTATCTCTACTGCCAAATAGGACGTAATTGGTGAAATTGTCCCCTAAGAGCTGAATGTTTTCAACTTTTTTCCATTCAATAAAAACTTCGACAGAACTCTTCGCAGGAATTATTTCAGGGAATTGCCATCGCGTCATATGATCATTTTTTTGATAGGTCTTGATCCAATCATAAACCGTACGATTAATCAAACTAAGTTTTCCTCTCCTTTTCATCCCTTTTAATTTGCTGTTATATAAGATTATCTCTGAGTTAAATGGTCGATTACAATGCTCGCTTCATTCAAAATGACGCATCTGTATATAGCGTTGTTGCTCTGTTTAAAATGTTAAAGTATTAGGAAAAACGTTATTTAAAGAATAATTTACACAAACGGGCCGGCAGCTTACACAGAATGTGCTAATGAGCAGATTATAAGGTCTTTCTGTATTTAGAACTATAACCAGGTAAAAGTGGACAATTAGTTCAAAATTGGTAGTCGATATCCTATCTCTTTAATAATGACATAAAAGATCCTTTAGATCTCCGGGAACCGCAGAAGCTTTGACAAGGAATGATTCGCAAAAAAAGGTGAATGCTAAAATGGAAGAATGAATCTGAATAAGGATATGATTCATGAAAATTCGTTTCTCTCGCTATTTTTGGCAAAAAAATAATTTATGGCAAGCACGAAACTGACTATTAATGACAATGGATCTTTACGGATCGAAGGTGATTTTGAAATCTTCGATAAAAATGGCAATGCTTACGGTTTACAAGGAAGGACAGTAGTTTCCATTTGCAGGTGTGGTTTATCTTCAAACAAGCCATTTTGTGATGGTTCTCACAAAGGTCATTTTGAGCACGAAGCGATTGCATTCGATTTACCTCCAAAAAAATAGGCACCTATTAGATACCATTTTTATAAATGGTATCTGTAAAAATATTCAGCTTAATTGCTGTTAATAGCTTTTTTTGAAGTTTTTTTTTGACTAATCTTAAAATACCTCCCCATACATACTTCCGAAACAGGTAGATCTCTTCAGCAAATAACGGGTTGTAAAACCAAGAATGACCAATTATTTTTATAGTATATTTTTCATATAGTAGACGGATGATTTAATATTCAATGTCCGCTGAAAATGTGATATAATGCTTAGAATAATCGAAATTTAGCACTGAAAATATGTTAAACCTAGAAGACAACCATATAGCGCATATTACTATACCTTATGGAAATCACTTTGATTATGATGAATGCTTATGGTTTCTCAATCGAAACTTTGACGACTGTTTACATGTTATCCATCAGAAATCCATAAGAAAAGCTATAAAGCTCAAGAATGACTCTTTGCTAATAGAAGTTACCAATGGTATGGGGTATTTAAAGGTAACTGTACTTGCGGGGAATGTAACCGAAAATAATAAAACACAAATCATTGAATTGATTTCAGAGTGGTTTGATCTTGCACGCGATTTGACTACATTTTATGCGCTACTTAAGAACCATCACATCTTAGGCTATATGTCAAAAGAGTACTATGGTTTACGTCTAGTTGGAATACCAGATCTTTTCGAGGCGCTGGCATGGAGCATCATCGGCCAACAAATCAATTTATCTTTTGCTTATAAACTTAAAAGACGGTTAGTGGAAAAATACGGAGATTTCATTTCGTATGAAAGCACTCATTATTATATTTTTCCAGAGTATAGTATCTTGGCAAAAGCAAAGCTGTCAGATCTTAAAGACATGCAATTTTCAAGTAGGAAGGGGGAGTACCTCATAGAGCTCGCACGTACATTCGACAACAATAGCTTAAGCAAAGATCTTTTGTTTAGTTTACCAGATATGACAGCAAGGCAAAAAGTTTTGACCGATTTAAGAGGTATTGGCATCTGGACGGCCAATTATGCGCTTATGAAGTGTCTACGTGAACTTTCAAGTATACCATACGGTGATGCAGGTTTATTAAACGCACTAATTAATCATCAAATAATAGAAAGAAAAGACGATTCGCAAAAAATAAATGACTTTTTTAGTGAGTTTATAGGCTGGGAAAACTATGTAGTCTTCTATCTATGGAGGAGCCTGGCTGCGAGAAATAGTTAAGTCAGGCTCTTTTCTTGGGGGTAAATACGGCAACAGGAGGTGTTGTTTGCGACACCGTTTTCCTGTAATTTTGACGGAGAAATCAAACCAGGAGCAAAATGAAACATATTTCAATACTCGTCCCAGTAGGAAATACCAGCTTAAGCAATATTGAAGCTACTTATAAAATGTTCACAAAAGTTAATGAGGCACGACAGAAGTTGGGTGAATCTCCACTTTTTAAGATACAGTTAGTAGGACTTACTGATGAAATAATGTTATCAAATAGTATTTTCAGTATCAAGCCGGATACAACCATCCAGGAAGTGTATCAAACAGATTTAATTATTATTCCAGCTGTACATGGAAATATGAATGAAATCTTATTATTGAATAGTGCTTTCAAAGATTGGATCCGCAAACAGTATAAGCTAGGGGCTGAGATCGCTTCACTCTGTTTGGGAGCATTTATCTTAGCTTCAACAGGATTGCTTGATGGAAAAAAATGTACTACACACTGGTTATCTGCCAGTGAATTCAATACCTTATTTCCCAAGGTAAATTTAGTGCCTTATAAGATTATAACAGATGAAAACGGCATTTATACCAGTGGTGGAGCGTACTCTTCGTTAAACCTGATTCTATATCTATTAGAAAAATATGCCGGTAGAGATATGGCGATTCAGTCGTCTAAAATATTTGAAATTGATATTGAACGTAATAGCCAATTACATTTTATAATTTTTCAACGGCAGAAGGAACACGAAGATACAACCATAAAAAGAGCGCAAGAATTCATAGAAAATAACTTTCGAGATAGAATAACCGTTGATCAGTTAGCCTCTGTCCTTTGTATCGGAAGGAGAAACCTTGAAAGGAGATTTAAAAAAGCAACTGCAAACACCGTATTGGAGTATATTCAACGTGTCAAAATCGAAGCTGCCAAAATAAGTTTAGAAAGTACGAATGAAAATGTAAATGAGGTGATGTACAATGTTGGTTACAGTGACACAAAATCATTCAGAACAACATTTAAACGCATTACTGGTTTATCTCCTGTGCAATATAAAAATAAGTATAGTCGGATACACACCTTTAATTAGTATTAGCTAATTAACATCGATTAAAATATCAGGACAGAAGTACTACCCATGGGATTTTTCTCATATTTTGCGATTGGTTTAAAGCGAGCAGTGTCAAAATAAGGTTCGTTTTCTGATATTGTTCTTGGTATGGGGATTTTTTTATCAAAAAAGAATACTTTGGTTACGCCATATTTAGTGTGAGGCATGAAATCACCATAAGCCTCAAATTGTGCATTTTCTTTTCTTGCTACCGAAACGACGTATAACCGGATCACAGGTCCGGTATTTTGCTCGTTTCTAACAAAAGTAACCTCTTGAAATTCTCCTTTTAAGCTTTCAACATCAGGTAGAAAGAAAGAATCTTTAAAAATAAATACAAGCACTAGTAAAATAGCGACGCCAAATCCTAGCATTCGTCTTTTGTTCATTGTGATAATATTAATAAAATTTCAAATAATCTTGATAGAGAAGGGCATTTTTCGTTTTCTAAAGTATATGCAATACTTCAGCAAGTATTGACAAACCTCTATCTATTTCTTCTTTTTGTATAATTAATGCAGGTCTAAAGCGGATGCTTTTTTCCCCACAACCTAGGAACAAAACATTTCGTTCCAAACTCTTCTTTAAGAAGTTGTCTCTCGTTTCTTTGTTAGGAAAATCAAATGCAACCAAAAGCCCCTTTCCTCTAACATTATTAACGATGGGTTGTTTTTCTGCTATTTTTAACAGTTCTTGTTGGAGATGATTACCAGACTCCGTTACATTTTCTAACAATTTATCTTCTGCAATGATTTCTAATATTTTTGTCGCGCGAACCATATCGACTAAATTGCCGCCCCATGTTGAATTGATACGAGAAGGAATTTTAAACACATTAGTTTTTATATCATCAATCTTTTCACCTACTAGAATTCCGCAAACCTGCATTTTTTTTCCAAACGCGATGATATCGGGCCTGGCTTTTGCACCAAAGTGTTCATGGCACCAAAACTTTCCAGTTAAACCCACACCAGTTTGCACTTCATCATAAATTAGAAGGGCATCATTTTCATTTGCTATAATTCGCAACTGCTCAAGAAATTCTCGTCTAACGTGATTATCACCGCCTTCTGATTGTATGGGTTCTATAATAATAGCACAAACATCATCTCTGTTATCTGCAAATGCTTGTTTAACCTGCGCTAAAGATTGTTGTTCTCGGAGTTGTAGATTTTCATATCCTTCATCAGAAAACGGGAATTCTATCGCAGGGATACTCACTCTAGGCCAATCAAATTTTGCAAACCATTTTGTTTTGTCGGGCTGCGTGTTCGTTAGACTCATGGTGTATCCTGTTCTACCATGAAAAGCTTTTTCGAAGTGAATCACCTTAAAGCCTCTTTCCTTTATATAGCCTTTTTGAAAATTCTTTTGAACCTTCCAATCCATTGCAGTTTTAAGCGCATTTTCAACAGCTAAGCCGCCACCGGCAACAAAGAAGGCATGGGGTAAGTAAGCTGGTATCCCGATGCGGCTGAAGGTTTCAACAAACTTCGCATATTGCATGGTATAGATGTCTGAGTTCGACGGATTTGCTAGTGCCGCTAAAAAAAGATCTTCTTTAAATCGATCGTCCTCTAGCATTTTCGGATGATTGTACCCTAAAGGGACGGACGCAAAGCATGTGAAAAAATCTAAAATTTCCCGGTCGTGCTTTGAATCGTACATCACAACCCCCTTACTTTTCTTTAAATCAAGGGTTAGATCTAAACCGTCTGCTAATACATGCTTGCTTATAATAGACTGTGCATTTTGAGGAGTAACAGAAATCTTATCCATATGAAACGATGTTTGTATTGGTCAATAATCAAACATAGATTAAAATTTTGAAAAATGCAATCCTTTCCCTGATTTAATTTGAATATGCAATTTTATCTGGATAAAAAGCAGCGTTATTTAGGTATTTTACAAAATTTAATATTGATTTTGCTGTTTATCAAATAAACTAAGCTTCCCCAAAATCCCCATTAGTCCCCCGGTATGCAATACCAGAATTTTCGTTCCCGGATTGAAATATCCCTTTTCTATGAGGTCAATAACGCAAAACATCACTTTACCCGTATAAACCGGTTCAATTAAAATTCCGGTGCACGAAACAAAATCTTTAATAAAGTCTATCAAAGGAGGTTTCGTTTTCGCATAGCCGCCAAAATGGTATTCTGTATGCAATAAAATATCTTTGCAATCAGGATCTAAGCCTTTCATTTCTTCGTAAAGAAAACTTCCTCCAGCCAAAACAGGAACTCCATGGAGTTTCGTGTGTTTTTTATTACGTTTTATTCCCTTATGTAAGCCAACTAAGGTTGTCCCCGTGCCACTTGCACAAAAGATGTGGTCGTATTCGTCCGACAACTCATCTATGATTTCTGCACAGCCTTCCAATGCATGAATAGACGCCCCACCTTCGTCAATGAAATAGGTGTTTGGATCTTCTTTATGGTGCTTTTCAAAGATTAGCCGTTTGTCTTTATAGGTATTTCGATCAGTAAAAATGAGTTGCATTCCGAATAACTCACATAAATCCAGATTTGCATTGGCTACTTTTTCTCCTCTTATATATGCCGTGCTGCTAAATCCAAATTTTGCTGACGCAGCAGCAGTGGCCAGAAGATGATTAGACCAGGCACCGCCAAAAGTTACCAGGTGCATCTTATTCTCCTTTTTCGCTTGCCGTAAGGTATACTTCAGTTTTCGCCATTTATTCCCCGAAATAAATGGATGAATAAGATCGTCTCGTTTTACATGAACCTGACAACCCTTATTTTCGAACTTACGATAATTAATCATTTCAACTGGGCTGTAAAATTTCAAATCAATCATCTCCACTGGTTTTTGCAAAAATATAGTTTAATGTTCAGATAGCTCCACAATATTCCGATTGAAACAGTATTATTGTGAAAATTGTTTAGGTTTGCTCTTTCAAAAAAAGGGATATTTATTACATGATTACATTTAATCGTTTTACTTTAAGCAATGGCTTAACAGTGTTAGTGCATGAGGATGAGGCTACACCCATGGCCGTTGTAAACATTTTATATGATGTAGGAGCCAGAGATGAAGATCCTGATAAAACTGGATTTGCTCATTTATTTGAACATCTCATGTTTGGAGGATCCGTTAATATACCTCAATATGATTTGCCGCTGCAACGTGTTGGTGGTGAAAGTAATGCATTTACAAGCAACGATATCACTAATTATTATATCACACTTCCTGCTAACAACATTGAAACAGCGTTTTGGCTGGAAAGCGACAGAATGTTAAGTTTAGCTTTTAGTACAAAAAGTCTAGAGACGCAGCGAAATGTTGTGTCTGAAGAATTTAAACAGCGTTATTTGAACCAACCTTACGGAGATGTTTGGTTAAAACTAAGACCTTTGGCCTATAAAACACATCCATATAAGTGGGCAACTATAGGAAAAGAACTTTCCCATATAGAACAAGCTTCTATCGAAGAAGTGAAGGCATTTTTTAAAAAGCATTACACGCCACAAAACGCTATTATGGTAGTAGCGGGAGATGTCAAAACAAGCGATATAAAAAAGCTTGCAGAAAAATGGTTTAAAGATATTCCTGCTGGTGAAAAATACAAAAGAAACATAGAGCGTGAACCCATTCAGACCGAGCCAAGAAGGAGCACAATCGAAGCAGACGTACCTGTAAATAGCATATATATTGCATTCCATATGGGTGATAGGTTTTCTCCATCTTATTACACTTGTGATTTAATCTCTGATATACTTTCCCGTGGACAATCATCGAGATTATTTAGGAACTTATTGAAGGAGCAAGAGCTATTCAGTGAAATAAATGCATACTTATTAGGAAGCATTGATGAGGGATTATTTATAATTGAGGGTAAACCTTTGGAACATATTTCAATGGAAGAGGCAGAGATATCGATTTGGGAGGAATTGAAAAGGTTAAAAGAAGAGCTTGTGTTGCATTATGAACTGGATAAAGTCAAAAATAAAATCGAATCAACAATGGTTTTTTCCGAGATGTCGATTTTAGATAAAGCGATGAATTTAGCCTACTTTGAGCTCTTAGGAGATGCCGAGTTATTTAACCAGGAAATCGAAAAGTATCGAAAGGTTACCGCTGAAGAAATTCAAGAAACTGCCACGAAACTATTTATAAAAGAAAATTCATCGACGTTATTATACTTAGCTAGAAAAAATGATTGATAGAAGCATAGCACCTGAATTTAAAGATATTGAGCAAGTAAAACTTTTCGAACCGATTAAAGAAACCTTAGGCAATGGAATTAATCTGTTCATTTTTAATGCCGGTGAGCAAGATTTAGTACGGATTGAATGGGTATTCAATAATATTAGTCCGGAAGGCAGTACACCTTTATTTAATATGGCCTTAGGAGGTATGTTATTAGAAGGTACGAAAAGCCTTACCAGCGCTGAAATAGCGGAAAAGATTGACTTTTATGGAGCATTTCTACAGCCTGAATATTCTTTCGATCACATATCGCTTACTTTATATGTGTTAAATAAGTATGTAGATCATTTATTACCGGTAATAAAAGATATTTTAACCAACAGTATCTTTCCTGAACAAGAATTAAAAACTTACAAAAGAAATAACAGACAGTCGCTTTCTGTTTCTTTAGAAAAAAATGATTTCGTCGCACGGCGAATTTTTAACAAAACCATTTTTGGCGATAATCGATACGGATTCAGTCCTGACTTAGTTGATTATGAAACCCTAACCCAAGAACCCTTAATTAAACTGTTTGAGAAGCAGGTCGTACCCGACAACTGTACGATATTTGTTTCAGGTAAGGTATCTCCAAACATAACAAAGTCTGTTCACAGAATATTTGGTGACGAATGGGAAAGAACAGAAGAACCAGTAAAAGATCTTCCATACGTTTTTGACGTAAACCCTAATCAAACAATTCTTATTGAGAAAAGTAATGCGCTCCAATCTGCCATACGCATAGGTTGCCGTACTGTAAACCGAGCGCACGAAGATTTCTCATCGCTGCAATTAGTAAATACTATCTTAGGCGGGTATTTTGGATCGAGATTAATGTCTAATATAAGAGAAGAAAAAGGATATACCTACGGTATTGGTTCAGGAATTGGGTCGCTAAAACACGGCGCCTTTTTTACTATAGCTACCGAAGTCGGCGTAAATGTTACGCAAGCGACTTTAGATGAGATTCATAAGGAGATGGATAAGTTAAGAACGGTGCTTATGCCGATTGAAGAACTTGATCTGGTGAAAAATTATATGAATGGTGCCTTTGTGGGGTCATTAGAGAATATTTTTTCTCATGTAGATAAATTCAAAAATGTTCACTTTATTAATTTGGATCTACATTACTATACACGCCATTTGCAAAAGATAAAGGAAAGCACTCCAGAACATGTTTTAGCAACGGCAAATAAATATTTAGATTTTTCCGAAATGTCTAAAGTAATTGTTG
>DATMSZ010000203.1:0-12920 GCA_035565175.1 Pseudosphingobacterium sp. | reverse complement strand
GAATGATGAAGAAATCGGTAGCATGGAGAAGCTCGAAGCACATCAAAAAGGAATATTGCATAGAGCCTTCAGTGTTTTTATTTTCAATGATAGGTATGAATTATTATTGCAAAAAAGAGCGCTAGATAAGTACCATAGCGGCGGGCTATGGACCAACACCTGCTGCAGTCATCCTTCTCCAGGCGATGGGTTATTAGCTGCTGCAAAACGCAGATTAATAGAGGAAATGGGTATACGTGCGCCTCTAGAAATTATTTCTTCATTTATATATAAGGCAGCGTTTGAAAATGGCTTGATAGAGCATGAGTTTGACCATATCCTTATTGGCCGGTATAATGATGAAGTCGAAATCAATCCAATGGAGGTAATGGATTACAAATGGATTAGTATAACCGATTTAAATAAGGAGGTATCAAGACATCCAGATGAATTTACGATATGGTTTTTGAAAATCTATAAACAGGTATTTGAGCAATACCTTAAACGCTGATACAAACGGCGCCATGCGATAAGCAAGCCACCGTTTGCATCTACTTAATATTCCGCTGCTATGGCAAATCCATATATATCCTTGTTGCGTACAGCTTGGCGTTATGCGAGGAAAGAACGGAAGAGATATGTGCTGGTGTATGCCATGTTTGTTGTTTCCGCTATTATTTACGCATTATACCCTGTACTATTGGGATGGTTCATCAATAAGATCCAGCGGGATACGCAACAAGTGTTACATTACGCCTTCTTATACGCCATCAGCTATTTCGGCCTCAAGGTATTGGAGTGGTGTTTCCATGGCCCAGCTCGCGTAATGGAGCGTGAATTAGCATTTAATCTGAGTCGTAACTTTTTACAGGAACGTTACCACCAGGTGCTGCATCTATCGGTAAAATGGCATCAAGATCATCACAGCGGCGCCACCATTAATCGAATCCGTAAAGCATATGAAGCCCTAAGAAATTTCTTTGATCATGGCTTTATGTATTTGAGGGCGCTGGGCAAACTCATTTTTTCTGTAGTGGCCATCGTATATTTTTCACCTTTATTTGGTGCTATCGGCGTTATGCTCGGCATTATTAATATTTGGGTAATCTTCAAGTTTGATAAGCCTTTCATCCGCACACTGGATGAAGTAAATGAAAAGGAACACGTGGTGTCATCCACTTTATTCGACAGTCTTTCCAATATCATGACCGTGATTACTTTGCGTCTAGAGAAGAGCATGGAAACTGGCCTGTTAGCGAAAGTACATCAGATATTACGTCCGTTTAAAAAGAATGCACGCATCAATGAATGGAAATGGTTTGTGGCGGATATGTTGGTAACGCTCATTTACTGCGTGGTAGCGGTGGGTTATATTTTGCAGTACTGGGAGCCGGGACAAGTGTTTTATGTAGCGGGCCTCGTAACCCTATTAGGATATGTGAACCAATTCACCAGCGTATTTTATGACTTTGCATGGCAATATACCGACATTATTCAGTATAATACCTATGTACAAACAGCAGCCAATATTGATGAAGCATTTAAGCAACAACACCGTCCGGATGCGCCTACGGACCTGCCAGAGACTTGGAAGCTTATTCGCATAAAAGATTTAAGCTTTACTCACCGAAAACAATATGACGTAGAACATGCCCCTCAAAGTTTACACCGATTGAATATCATAATACCCCGAGGTAAACGTATTGCATTGATAGGGGAGAGCGGTAGCGGCAAAAGTACGCTCTTATCTTTACTCAGGGGGTTATATGATCCTCAGTCGGGCATGGAGTTTACGGTGGACGGCAAACCGTATCATATAGATACCCTCAATGAAACGGTAACCCTCTTTCCGCAAGAACCTGAGATATTTGAGAATACCATTGCCTATAATGTTACGCTCGGACTACCGTTCAGTGAAACAGACATTATGCAAGTGTGTGAAAGCGCGCATTTTACCGAAGTGATCAAACAGCTGCCCCAAGGTCTGGAATCCGACATACGAGAAAAGGGAGTCAACCTTTCGGGTGGGCAGAAACAGCGCCTGGCCTTGGCTCGTGGCATATTGGCCGCCCGTCAAAGCGAGGTAGTGTTGCTGGATGAACCTACCAGCAGTGTAGATCCCAAAACTGAAGCAATGATCTATAACAAGCTATTCAAGGCGTTTGCAGATAAAGCAATCATATCTTCCATGCACCGCCTGCACTTGTTGGCGCAATTTGACTATGTATATATACTACAACAGGGCCGTATCGTGGATGAAGGCACCTTTGAGCACTTACGAAATAATAGCTCTATTTTTCAGGAATTATGGAAACACCAGAAAGATACCGTGGGTAAACATTACCAATAGTTGTATATTCTCGCCAATGAAAGTGTGTGTGTTGCGTATCAATACAATCTTTTATCGGGGCTGCCAGAGAAAAGCATCTTTAATGTAGATTGTTATAAAAGAAAAAGAGACCTTAGCGGTCTCTTTAATTTAGTCATGTGCGGAAGAGCAGATTCGAACTGCCACGCCCTTAGGGCGCCACCCCCTCAAGATGGTGCGTCTACCAATTTCGCCACTTCCGCAAGGAGTTAATTTATCTTAAAAATTCAAGTTTACAGATGTTAGAACCGCAAACTTGCCTGCAAATATAGTACTTGTATTTGGTTCACAAAATTTTATTAGAAGGCTTTTTTTAATTTATTAGCGCACAATATTTTAAAATGTTAAATAATGCTTAAAATCTTTATCTACTTATAAAATCAGACAAGTCGATAACATTATTTTTATGCATGCATAGTATTTATAGTCATTACTTCTTACCTTAGTATTATGTAAACTTAAAACAATCAGTTATGAAAATTCTGTTAATTTTTATGCTAGCAATTTTTAGCTTGCCAACCTTTTCACAAAATAACGACATAATTTTAGGCAAGTGGCAAAATCCGAGCGGAGAGGGGAGAATTGAGATTACAAAAAAAGGAGAGAAGTATTATGGAAAACTGTACTGGTTAAAAGAACCTAATAATGAAGCAGGCCAGCCTAAAAAAGATGTTAAAAATCCTGATGAGACCAAACGCACCAGACTCGTACAAGGACTTCAGATTCTGGAAGGATTTACTTCAAGTGGAAAGGGTACTTACGAAAATGGAACTATTTATGATCCAAAGTCGGGCAAAACGTATAGTTGTAAAATGACTGTCAAGGGAAATGATAAGTTAGCTATAAGAGGCTTCGTTGGCATCAGCCTTTTGGGGCGAACCGAAACTTGGACAAGGGTTAAATAAAAAGGAGGACAAGGGTTAAATAAAAAGGACCGGTAGCATATACTACCGGTCTCTGCATTTATTATTATAACAAATCTGGAAAAGACGTTTTAATCTTCTGAATGAAGCATATCCTTATGATCATCCGGGTTATAGTTCGCTTGTAATTCTGCTAACTTCTTTTTACCATATGCTAATCGTGTAATCAACACGAAAAGTACAGGTACGATAAATATAGCCAATAACGTCGCAGCCAACATTCCTCCGAACACTGTCCATCCAATTGTTTGACGAGACATTGCACCAGCACCGCTTGATAGCATCAATGGGATAATACCTAGAATGAAGGCCATAGAGGTCATCACAATCGGACGTAACCTCAGTTTAACGGCATCCATCGTTGCGGCAACGAGCTCCATTCCCATATCTACCCTTTCTTTTGCAAATTCTACGATCAAAATCGCATTCTTGGCCGCCAATCCAATTAAGGTCACCAATCCAATTTGTGCGTAGATGTTATTATCTAGCCTTGGTAGAAACGTAAGTGCTAAAATAGCACCAAATACACCAACTGGAACCGACATTAAAATGGAGAAAGGAACTGACCAGCTCTCGTATAATGCCGCAAGTAAAAGGAATACAAAAATAAGACAGAGTGCAAAGATCATGACAGTCTTATTTCCCGCCTCTTTCTCTTGTAGACTTAGCCCTGCAAAGCTCGTGGTATAACCACTTGGCAAGGTTTGGGCAGCCACTTCTTCGAGTGCTTTCAAAGCATCGCCACTACTATACCCTGGAGCTGCATTTCCAGTAACCTCAATTGAACGGAAAATGTTATGGTGATTAATGATCGACGGATTCTCGATCACTTTGTAATTCACCAACGTACCTAATGGAACGGCCGTTCCCGTCGTATTTTTCACATAAAGATTATTAATATCCTCTATATGTTGACGATAATTGGTGTCTGCCTGTGTTACTACCCTAAACGTCCGGCCATACAACACAAAGTCATTGATATAGCTACTACCGAAGTAGGTAGAAATGGTGCTGTAAATCGAATTGATAGGAACACCCATTTTTCTTGCTTGCTCTCGATTAACTTCCACCTTATAATTAGGTGTTTTCGTATTAAACAAAGTATAAGCCATTGCTATCTCCGGCCGTTGATTGGCAGCCCCTAAGAATTTACCCACAACTCCCTCAAATGCTTTAATATCGCCAGCTTGTTGCTCTTGGATTTCGAGTGTGAAACCACCAGTGGTACCTAAACCGGGAATTGGAGGTGGGGAAGCTGCAAATAGCGCTCCTTTACTGTTACCACCAAATACTCCCATAAGCTGCCCCGTAATTTCATTGACGCTACGATGGCGTTGTTCCCATGGTTTTAGCTGCACAAAACAGGTAGCAGCACTTGATTTAAATGCTCTATTCAGGATATTAATACCTGCGATCGCAGTAATATTTTGTACCTCAGGTATCTCTTTTTGAACATATCTGGTAATTTCATCCAGGTATTCATTGGTTCTGGCAGCAGAAGACCCTTCGGGTAGCGATATTCCCATGAAAAATACGCCTGCATCTTCCTGCGGAATAAAACCACTCGGTTTTGCCGTAAATAAGCCATAAGTACCCACAAATATGCAGACAAGGATAATCATAACAAATGGCGTTTTTCTAATGCACCATTGAACCCCTTTAGAATATTTTTGCGTTGTTTTATGAAACCATGTGTTAAATAAATAGAAAAGTCTATTCAAACCCCTTGAGTCTTTGTCTAACTTCATTGGTTTTAACATCAACGAACAAAGGGCAGGTGTCAGCGAAAGTGCAATGAAGGCAGATAATAAAACGGACACCGCAATCGTAATAGCAAATTGCTGATATAGTTTACCAACCATTCCCGGTATAAAACCAACAGGCACAAATACCGCCGCCAATATTAACGCAATTGCAATAACCGGAGCCGTGATATCCTTCATCGCCTTCCGAGTGGCCTCTTTTGCCGAAAGGCCTTCATTATCGATATAATGCTGCACCGCTTCCACCACCACAATGGCATCATCCACCACAATACCAATCGCTAACACAAAAGCAAGCATGGTCAACGTATTGATCGAAAAACCGAACAAAATGAAGAAAATGAACGTACCAACGATAGATACCGGAATGGCCAGTACTGGAATTAACGTTGCTCTCCAGCTTTGTAGAAAGATAAACACAACTACCGTAACCAATACAAGCGCTTCTACCAAGGTATGGATAACAGAGCTAATGGAAGCTTTTACCATGGAAATTGTCTCATAACTGATTACATAATCCATATCATTGGGAAAGGATTTTTTTAATGTTTTCAGGGCCTCTTCAATTCCCGCTGCTGTTTCAACGGCATTACCACCAGGCATCTGGTTAATCATCATCATCGATGCCACTTGCCCGTTAACTTTGGAAGAAGTAGCATAGGCAAATTCGCCCAACTCAATACGTGCAACATCCTTCAAGTAAACCAAGGAACCATCTGTGTTCGTTTTGACAATAATACTTTCGAATTGTTCCGGTGTAATCAAATCTCCATCTAGAATCACATTAAATTCGAAAGCTTGTGTTGAAGATTGTGGCTTTGCGCCTACACTACCACCTGGTATACGCAAATTCTGTTCTTGAATGGCTGCACTAATATCGCTGGGAGTAAGGCTAAGACGAGATAATTTATCAGCATCGAGCCAAACACGCATACTAAACGGTTGACCAAACGACTGTACATCACCCACACCAGGAACACGTAACAATGCATCCTTTACATATATTTGAACATAGTTTGATAGAAACTTTTCGTCATGTGTGCCATTTGGAGACACCAATCCGGCTACCATTAATATGTCATTATTAGCTTTACGCGTAATAACCCCTAAACGCCTTACCGCTTCCGGCAATGCAGGCTCAGCAATACCCACCCGATTTTGAACATCAAGGGTAGCAATATCAACGTCCGTACCGACATCAAAAGTAACTGTTATGGACGATCTCCCATCAGATGTACTGTTCGATTGAAGATAAGTCATACCCGGCGTACCATTTATCTGACTTTCAATAGGTGTTGTTACGGTCTGTTCTACCGTAGCCGCATCAGCTCCTGTATAGGTACCTGTCACCGTTACAGTTGGAGGGGCTACATCTGGATATTGGCTAATAGGAAGGGTAGTAATAGCAATCGCACCTATAATAACTAATAGTATAGAAATGACAATTGCAGTTACCGGCCTTTTAATAAATACTTCAGATATCATATTTCGCTTTTTATAATCTTTTATTTCTTACTTGGACCTTGTTCCTGCGGTGCTCCTTGTGCTGCAGCCTTTTGGTCTACCACTTTAGCGCCCTGTTGAAGATTTTGGGTTCCTTCAGTAACAATTTTTTCACCTGCTTTCACCCCTTCATTGATAACCACTTTGTCACCTATTTTTAATCCCAATTTAACAGGCTGCTGAACGACTGTGCTACTATCTGTTACGACAAATACAGTAAATTCACCCAATTGCTCTGATACAGCTTGATATGGTATAACCGGCATTTTTACGGTTGAAGTATTTTTTACCATTACGTTTGTGTTCATTCCTGCCCTCAAAATGTTGTCAGTGTTTTCGAAAGTGGCACGTACTGTAATTGTTCCAGTAGAAGGATCAACGGCACGATCTATTGCACTTACCCTACCAGGGGTAGGATAAATTGTATTTCCTGATAACTGAAGAGCAATAACTGAATCCTTTAAAGTCGAAGAACTCTTCTGGATATCTACGAAACGTTTAATATCACGTTCGTTCACAGGAAAGTCAACCGCAATAGGATTGGTTGAAGACACCGTATTAATTAATGTAGTGCCCGCAGATACTAAAGCACCGCTACGTACTTGTGAAATTCCGATTGTGCCATTAAACGGAGCTCTGATAATGGATCTTTCTAAATCGGTTGTGGCCGATGTCAGAGCGGCTTTAGCCGATAGAACCTGTGCTTGTGCGTTATTTAAGTCGGTAAGTGCATAATCTAAGGTTTGTTTAGCTATCGCATCTTGTTCCGCTAATCTTTTATAGCGCTCCACATCACGATTTACTTTATTTAAATTCGCTTCGGCTATTGCTACATTTGCCTTTGCTTGCTCTTGAGCTGCCTGATAACGAGTGCGATCTATTTCATAAAGCTTTTGCCCTTTTGTAACAGTAGCTCCATCTTGTACTAAAATAGCAGTGATATAACCATTTACTTCTGCACGAAGTTCGGTTTGATTAAGCGCCACAACCGTACCAGGATAGTTATTCACACCTGTCACTACTTCTTCCGGTACCACCGCCATAGTCACAGGAATAGGTCCAGCCGCTGGCCTACCTTGACCTTGCTGATTTTTATTGCCACAGGAAGATATAATCAAACCTCCCGATAAAATAGCTAAAAAATGTATTAAATTTCTATTCATGTTATTTCGTTTTATTGCTGATTAAAAGATATGTTACCTAAGGCTTGTTGTACATCAAGCTTACCTGAAAGAACGGCATATAATGCATTTAAATAATTTATCTGCGTAGTTCTAAGATCTGTTTCGGCTGTCATTAAGTCCAGATAAGTTTTTATTCCCTCATCATATTGTAACTTAATGGTATTATATACCTCTTTTGACAATTCAACATTTTCTTTAGCAGTTTTCCAGTCATTAAGATTTGCCTTGTAAGTGGCCATTGCTTGTTGGTGTTGTGTATTAATTTGATTTTTTAAGTTAATAATGTCCCAATCAATCCTTTCTTCCTGTAATTTCGATTTCTTAATCTCCTGTATGCGTTTAGTTCCCTGAAAAATAGGTAACGACAACGTAACTCCAAGAACAGATCGAGGATAATCTACGTCATAAAGACTTGAGAATCCGTTATTTGTTCGCCAGTCCCACGCATAATTGTAAAAAGCGGATAAATTAGGCAGGAACGTCCACTTATTGTATTGGGTATTTATATGTTGTATTCGTTGTTTTGTTAACATTTGTTGATACTCAATTCTTCTTTCAAATTCAAGAAGTTGCGTGGTATCTACTAACATTTCACCTTCCATAGCTTTCCCGTTATATGACAATTGCAAGGGATGGCTAACGTCAACACCTACTAGCTCTTTTAAATAAGCATATTTATATTTTAGCATTTCTATGGTACGCTTCTTTTCAGCTTCCGTATTACTTAAAGTAATTTGTGCCCTTTTATAGTCGGTCTTATCAACAAGTCCTGTCTCGTATCTAGCATTGGCGTCCGCTAACTGTTTTTTTATCCTCGAAATGTTTTCATCGATAATCTTTATTTGCTCTTCGCTGGTTAAAACATCATAAAACGCTTTACTTACTGCGACCGTGATATTGATCCTGCTACTTTCGGTATTTTGTGCATTCTGAAGCCTTACATACCTCGCTGCCTTTGATGCCTGTATTAAAGAAGGATCCAATATTTTTTGATCTGCTTGCAATACTAAAGCCGATGTATGTTTTTGTCCGAACTGTATAACTTGATCGCCGATAACATTGGTAGGAATTTTAACATTATAATTATAGGAGGCATCTGCACTTATCTGTGGAAACCAACCTGACAAAGCAGAGGCTATATCCTTTTTTCCAATTTCCTCGTCGATCAATGCTTGCTGAACAGTTGCCTGGTTCTTTAATGCATAATCTATACACTCTTGTAAAGTTGCATTTTGCGAAATGCTATTGCTTACTTTTGCAGTATCTTGCGCTTTACTGCTAAAACCGGTAAACAACAAAACTAATAAACTAAAATAGGTATACTTCATATGTAATTTATAAACTGTCATTAGAGTTTTTTATTATTATATCTTGAAACCATCCCAAACGATGGAAGCCATATCTTGCAATTCGTTATCGGAAAATAAGTGATAGCCATTATTATGCTTTTTGGCTGCTATTGTTAAACCTCCCATAAATATCGAACTTATAATGTGTATATCATACTTTTTAATGTAACCATCTTTGATGCCCATTAAAAAAAAACTCGAAAAATTGTCTTCATAGAACTGGCTTTCTTTTGAATGGATCATTCTTTGAAACGGGCTGGAAAAAAATTGTTCCATAAAAGATAGCACTCTCGGATTTTCTACGAAATACTGAAATAGATTTACCCAAAGACATTTAAACCGCTCGCTATAATTATCCTTTGAACGATCCTTCATCTTAAAAATCTCATGCGTAATAGACTCTCTAACATTATTGAAAAGCTCTAAAATAATAGCGTCTTTCGACTCAAAATAATGATATATGGTGCCTGCAGCCACTCCTGCTTTTTTTGCAAGTAAACTCATAGGCACTCCGAGTAAGCCATGCTCTTCGATTAACTCAAGCATATTTACAAGGATTGCTGTCTTTTTTTCGGATACGTTTTCCACTTCCAATTGAACGTTCATTCGGTCGCAAATGTAATAATTATTTGTTTCCTTAAAATTAAGACCCCATTTTGTGACGAAAAAAAGATATTTATGTTACATAATTTGATTTTATTTAACCAGAATGAGCTAATATAAATGAGGAGGGATAGCGAACAAAATCTACGTTTACGACTTATAAGTAGATAATACAGATAACAATGTCATTTTGTTTTTGCTTTGAATTTTCTTAATATAGTTTTGGTTCGTTTATCTACTACCAGCCTGCCGCTTATTTCGGCTTGTGTCAACAAAAGTGTATCCCAACTTTCCGTTCCTTGCCACAGCGTTTCTTTAATAGCTGATAAAGCAGAAGGGGAGTAGCTGGATAATTCAATGCAGAATTCGTGTGCCAAGCGGTCCATTGTTTCGATATCTTCACTAACAGATTGGTATAGGCCTTTCTCTAATGCCCAGTCTGCATGCTTGAATATTGTCGGATTTAAGGTTAGTTCGGTTAGAGCACTTAAACCTATTTTTCTCTTGACAACAGGTGCTATAACAAAAGGACCAATACCTATCGAAAGTTCACTTAATTTAATGGAAGCCTCTTTAGTCGCAAAACAGTAGTCACAAGCGGCGGCTAATCCAACGGCTCCACCTAAAGCTTTGCCTTGAATCCTTCCCACCACCGGTTGCCTTGCAAGCCGAATAGCATTAATTACATGAGCGAAACCTGAAAAGAAAGCCTTGCCGGAGGACTCGTCTTGAATAGACAATAGCTCATCAAAATTGGCTCCTGCGCAGAAGGTGCCTTCACCATCACTTTTTAAAAGGATTACCTGAATCGAGGGGTTTTTACCTAACCTTCGTATTACAGCAGCCAATTGAGCCAGTAGTGACGACGGTAAGGCATTATGCGAAGGGTGGTAAAATGCTACTGTCGCGACCTTTTTATCGACTTCGGTTCTTACGGTACCTGATTCTTCTTTATATACGTCCATTAGTAAATTCTTTAATACATTACCGGTTCTATAAGTTATTAATAAAACGAGAGACAAAATGCTATTTTATGCGCTTTACCTATTATTTTGGAGCGATTTTTCTGCTTCCGATTTGCTTAATATACTTGAACTAGTTAAGGAGCTCATTTTTTTAGTTACAATATTTACAACATCTCTGCCGTTCGATCCTGGTACGAGGAGGGCACCTTTACCTTTAATGACTTCAACACTCTCAATTGAATTAGGGGATATAAGATTTAAGGCCAATGGATTCTCTTTCCCATCAACCATATACATTGGTTCTTTTTTTAGGATAGGCTTTTCCTCGTTGCTTTTGCTCTCAAGTACTGCTTTATTAAGAAAGTTGATTTTTAATTGATCGGAGGTATTATTTTGTTTCGTAGTGACTACAACGACACCATTTCGGCCTCGCTCACCATAAACATCAATGGCCGACGAATCCTTTAATACGGATACACTTTCAATATCGTCAGGGCTTATGCTCTCCGGTATGCTATTTAACATTTCTCCGTCTATTATATAAAGTGGTTTTTCCTTATTTTGAGGCGTGATTTGCACAACCGGTTTCCTAGAGGTATAAAATTTCACTTCCTTGTTCTCCCTCGTTATTGTAGATTGAACTAATGGCATTGTATTGACAACTTTCTTTGAGGTAGTATCTACGCCATTGAGTAGCCTTGATTTTACTTGTGATACCGGTGGTTCTGCAGCTTCCTCATATGCTCTTGTGATGGTAAACAACAACACAAAAAGTATGACAGCAGGGATAATAAAAACATATTTGCCAAAGTTGATTTTAGACGAAGAGGCTTTGTTCATCATAAAAATCCTCCTTTTTAGTGATTTCAAATTGAACCCACTCCTGATATCTTGAGGGTCTGCGTTTGTCATTACGCTAACCAAACTATATTGATACAGTCGTTTATCGATACCCATTCTAAGTACCTGTCGATCTGTTATAAATTCTAAGTTCTCTTTAACGGCATTTTTGGTTGCCCATATAAATGGATTAAACCAACATACAAAGCTAATAAGTTCTACTATTAACACGTCTGCTGTATGTAGCTCCTCTACGTGCACATGCTCGTGCTTCAAAACATCTTCAAGCTCTCTAACAGTATGTTGTAATGGATTGATATAAATGTTTTTCCAAAAAGAAAAGGGGCTGATTGTAAAAAAGACCTTTCGATATCTATAGAATGAATATGATCCTGGTACTGATTGCCGGTGAATTTTTAACAGAGCGAGAAGCCTAATGATAAATCTTATAACAAATAATAATACCACTATCCAGAATACCGCGATTAAGATATCCCATGCCGTGAAGCCAACAGAGGCAGCTTTAACTATCTCTTCCCAATTCACTAGCACTACTTGTTCTGGCAATTGCTTATTACTCTCCAAAAGGAACGAGAAGTTAAAAATTGGATACAGTAAAGAAAAGAATAAGCTAAAGAGTAAGTAGAAACGGTTGAGGTTATAAAAGGTCAATCTTCTTAGAAAAAAATGATATCCCAAATAAAACAAGCAAATTCCTAAATTTGCTTTTAGCAGGTAAATGATCAAATCAGGCATATTTATTCATTTTCTTTATTATCAATCATGTTTATGATCTCCCTTAGTTCATCCTTTGAAATTTTCTCTTCTTTTGCAAAAAAACTTACAAGTTCTTTATAGGAGTTTTTAAAGTAATTATGTACAAAGCCATTCATAAATTTCGCTTTATATTCTTTTTCTCCAATAAGAGGTTCATACCTGTAAGCATTAGCATATTTAACCGATTTTAAATACCCTTTCTTTTCCAGGTTTTTAATCGTCGAAGCCAAGGTTGTATAAGGGACTTTACTGTCCGTCATTTGATCAAGAAGTTCTTTTATAAATCCGCCATTGTTTTTCCAGATTAATTGCATCGCTTCCTCTTCTTGAATAGTTAACTTTTCCATTTCTGATGTATATTTCGTGAATCTACGAATAGTTCGTAAAAAAACAAAAAATGACTTTGATTTTTTTGAGTGTCCAAAATTTGGCTTTTATCGCTAAGCATTTGATTTTTCCTTTAGATAAAACTATTTCGTATCTTTCCTGTTCTCAACAGAGACTGGTTTCATACTAAACTAATTTTGAGTCATGAAAAAAAAGACCCTCTTCGTAATAGCGCTCACACTTTTAAGCGTTTATGCCTGCAACAATAGCAACGGGTCTAAAGCAAGCCAAGAAGTTGATACAACAAACCTCAGCACACAAGGAGTTGTATTGGAAAAC
>DATMSZ010000202.1:0-8879 GCA_035565175.1 Pseudosphingobacterium sp. | reverse complement strand
GTGTAAAACCAATTATGTTAGATACCAACTATTAATACTCATGAATAAAAAATCATTTATCGCCTTATTTACTTTGCTAATCGCATGTAGTAACGTCTGGGCACAAAATCTTGTAAAGTTTGTTCCCGGCAATGATACCATCACCATCAGTAAACATATTTATGGTCATTTCGCAGAACACTTAGGTCGTTGTATTTACGATGGAATATATGTAGGGGAAGAGAATACAACAATTCCACATACCAATGGTGTACGGAATGATGTGATTGAAGCGCTTAAAAACTTAAATATACCCAACTTGAGATGGCCTGGAGGCTGTTTCGCAGATACTTATCATTGGAAAGATGGTATTGGTCCAAAGGGTAAAAGACCTAGTATCGTGAACACATGGTGGGGCGGAGTAACCGAAAATAATAGCTTTGGTACACACGATTTTCTGAATATGTGCGAATTGTTGGGAACAGAACCTTATTTGGCCGGAAATGTAGGAAGTGGAGAAGTGCAAGAACTATCAGATTGGGTGCAATATGTAAACTTTGATGGTAAAAGCCCAATGTCTGATTTACGAAGAGAAAACGGCCGTGAAAAACCCTGGGATGTGAAATTTTGGGGCGTCGGAAATGAAGCTTGGGGATGTGGTGGAAATATGACACCTGATTATTATGCAGATGTATATCGAAAATATGCCACTTTCATGTCTGATTGGACAAATAAAGGCGGACTTTTCCGTATTGCTTCGGGAGCGAATGGTGCCGATTATAATTGGACAGAAACCTTGATGAAAAAAATACCGAAGAGTTTAGTTAAAGGTGTCGCCTTACATCACTATGCAGTGATCGAATGGAAAAAGAAAGGGCCCTCTACCATGTATACGGATGAACAGTATTTCAAAACAATGAAATCAGCATGGCTCATGAATGAGTTGGTGGAAAAACATTCGGCTATTATGGATAAGTATGATCCGGCCAAGGAAATAGCTTTAGTAGTAGATGAATGGGGTGGCTGGTATGAGGTGGAACCTGGAACCAACCCTGGTTTCCTGTATCAACAAAATACTATGCGCGATGCGATGATAGCAGGTATGACCTTGAATATTTTTAATAATCATGCAGAGCGGGTTAAAATGGCAAACTTGGCACAAACGGTAAATGTTTTGCAAGCGGTTATATTAACTGAAGGCGATAAGATGCTACTTACGCCTACTTACCATGTTATGGAAATGTATAAAGTACATCAAGATGCCAAGCTTATTCCAATTCAGGTGAATAGTAAAGAGTTTACTTTTAATGGTGAGTCTATTCCTGCAGTCTCTGCATCTGCATCGGTAGCAAAAGATGGTAAAACTTACGTGTCGCTGGTTAATATCGACCCTAAAAACGAACAAGAAATAATCGTAGATGTTACAGGTAAAAGCTATAAAAATATTAGTGGCCGCGTGTTAACCTCAAAAAAGCTAAGAGACTTCAATTCTTTTGATAAACCCGACAAGGTTAAACCTGAAATCTTTAAAGGAGCACAACTTAAAAATAATCAAATTTCTGTGAAATTACCACCATTTTCAGTAGCAGTGTTAGCGCTGAACTAATTTTTAAGGTAGAGGCAAATCAGGTATTTTAATAAATAGAAGAAATGATTCGTAATAAGATATTAGGAGCGTTGATATTGGCCTGTGGGTTCAATTTAAATGCTCAGGTAAAAAAAACATTTACAGTAGACGTTAATCGTCCTACTGCCCAAGTATCCCCTAATATGTGGGGAGTGTTTTTCGAAGACATTAATCTTGGTGCCGATGGAGGAATTTACGCGGAATTGATAAAGAATAGGTCTTTTGAGTTTGCCAATCCATTGATGGGGTGGCAGAAGCTGGGAAAAGATATACCCGAAGGTAGTTTTTTAGTACTCAACCGTAAAGACCATGTCAACAATCCGCGATTTTTACGCATCGACGCAAGTGCCGCACCGGAAAAATTAGGTCTTCAAAACGAGGGTTTCCGTGGCATGGGAATTAAACAAGGCTTGCGTTACGATTTTAGCGTGCTTTACCGGCAAGTCAAGCCGGGTATCCAATTACATTTGCAACTGGTAGATAGTTTAGGAAATGTAATAGGAGAAAAAACCTTAACACCCAGTGAATCCGGTACAGACTGGCAAAAGGCTCAAGCTAGCTTTCAGGCTACCAAAACAGAAGCCAAAGCTAAGTTTAATGTTTGGTTAGAAGGGAAAGGAATCATTGATCTGGATATGATATCCCTCTTTCCTGAAGATACTTGGAAGAAAAGACCGGGCGGATTGAGAGCCGATATGGTGCAATTACTGGCTGATATGAAGCCAGGGTTTATCCGTTTTCCGGGAGGCTGTATCGTAGAAGGGAGAGAATTGGCAACGCGCTTTCAGTGGAAAAAAACTGTTGGTCCTATTGAAGATCGGCAGCTTATTGTAAATAGATGGAATACAGAGTTTGCACATCGGTTAACGCCTGATTACTATCAGACCTTTGGTCTCGGATTTTTTGAATATTTCCAATTAGCCGAAGACATCGGAGCCGAACCCTTGCCCATCTTAAATTGCGGTATGGCTTGCCAATTCAATACCGCTGAATTGGTGCCCTTAGATGAATTAGACGAATATGTTCAAGATGCGTTAGATCTTATTGAATTTGCCAATGGCGATTTAAATACCAAGTGGGGGAAATTACGGGCTAATATGGGACATCCGGAACCTTTTAACCTTAAAATGCTAGGAGTAGGAAACGAAAATTGGGGACCTCAGTATATTGAGCGACTGGAGGTTTTTAAAAAAGCATTGAACAGTAAATACCCTGCAATTAAGGTTGTAGCTAGCTCGGGGACGGGCCCTGATGGAGAACGTTTTGATTTCTTAAATCAAAAACTAAGAGGTTTGAAAGTTGATTTTATTGACGAACATTATTATCGTAGTCCTGAATGGTTTTTGAGCAACGCTGCGAGGTACGATAATTATGATCGCAAAGGGTCAAAGGTCTTTGCCGGTGAATATGCTGCACATACAACCCAGGTTGCTAGCCCCGTTAACAAAAATAATTGGGAGGCAGCCATCGCCGAGGCGGCGTTCTTAACAGGTTTGGAACGAAATGCTGATGTGGTTCAAATGGCTTCTTATGCACCACTTTTTGCTCATATAGATGGCTGGCAATGGACACCTGATTTAATTTGGGTCGATAATCTTCATGCTTATGGAACACCTAATTATCAAGTGCAAAAATTGTATTCGACTAATAAGGGAACAACAGTGGTTCCGATACACCTAGAAAATAAGGCACTTACCGGTCAGGACAGCCTTTACGCTTCCGCAGTTCTTGATGAGCCAAATAGGGAGATCATTATCAAAATAGTTAATCATAACAAACAGGCTGTTGAGGGTAGTTTTGATATCCAAGTAAAGGGTAGTGTGGCAAAAGAGGCTGAGCACATTGTATTAAGTGCTAATCTGAATGAAGTAAATACAATCAACAACCCTAGTCACGTTAGTCCAAAAACAAGTACCGTAACATTGAAAGGGAAAAAAATAATAGAAAATTTGTCACCGTATTCATTTCATATTTTTAAAATCAAGATGAAATAATCGATGGGAGGGCTTAAATTGACGGTATTCCTGCTATTGAGCATACCCTTGGGTGCTATTGCGCAACAACTGGGACAAGTTGTTGCGCATGATCCGGTGATGATCCAGTCAACTGGAAAATATTATGTGTTTGCTACAGGCAATGGCATCTCCGTTTGGTCTTCATCCGACATGAAATCCTGGAAAAGTGAGGCCCCTGTTTTTAAAACACCTCCCGAATGGGCCGTTAAGGCAGTCCCTTCTTTCAAAGGACATATTTGGGCGCCCGACATCAGTTATTTTAATGGTTTATATTACCTCTATTACAGTGTTTCCGCTTTTGGGAAAAATACATCCTGTATTGGTCTGGTCACCAACCCAACATTGGATCCTCAAGATTCCCGTTTTAAGTGGACTGATCGTGGAGAAATTATACAATCCGTTCCAGGTAAAACGAATTGGAATGCGATCGACCCAAATTTAATTGTCGATAATAACGGCCTTCCATATCTTGTTTTCGGATCTTTTTGGGACGGAATCAAACTGGCCAAACTCAGTGGTGACGGATTGAAAATAGCAGATGATGTTTCCAATATACCAACAGTCGCGAGTCGGAAAAAAGATCCTCAAGCGCCAAATCCCCCTGCTGTCGGTCATAATCCAGTCGATGCAGGCGGCAATGCTATTGAAGCGCCTTTTGTCTTTAAAAAGGATAGTTATTATTATCTTTTTGTTTCGATAGATTATTGCTGTAAAGGGGAGGAAAGTACTTATAAAATGCTTGTCGGTAGAGCCAAAGAGCTAGCGGGCCCCTATTTGGATGATGAAGGTCAAGACTTAGCAATGGGAGGAGGTAAAATGTTACTGCAAGGAGATAATGATTGGCATGGCGTTGGCCATAATGCAGTGGTAGAAATAGCTGGGCAAGGCTATCTTGTTTTTCATGGGTACGACGCCCATGACAAAGGAAAACCAAAATTAAGAATTGAAAGACTGGTTTGGGACAATCAAGGTTGGCCCGTTGTAGAAAAAATGACTAAGTAGAATCAAAATATAGAAATATCATGAAAAAAATAATTTATACCGGTGCCATAGTAGCCATTGTGTTACAGAGTGCGTGTAACCAAAGCGGGCAAAATTCTTCAGAAAAGACAGACACAGTATCTCAGGATTCGACTGCAGGTTTCAATGCGCAAATAGACGGTAAAGAAGTAAGCCTCTATACCTTAACTAATAATAAAAAGGCCAAAGCTACTATAACAAATTATGGTGCGCGCCTGGTTAGCTTGTTAGTACCTAATAAAGAGGGTGTGATTACGGATGTGGTATTAGGTTATGACAACGCTCAAACATATAAGGAAAACAAAACATCCTATTTTGGAGCTATTGTAGGTCGTTATGGCAATCGCATCGCAAAGGGGAAATTCACATTGGATGGTAAAGCTTATCAGTTAGAGCAAAACGACGGTGAAAATTCCTTACATGGAGGTAATAATGGGATTTATGATAAGATATGGGATGCTGAACAAGTGGATGATAAAACATTGAAACTTACCTATCATTCTCCGGACGGGGAAGCAGGCTACCCGGGAAATGTAGGTATCACCGTTACTTATACCTTGACTGATGATAATGAGTTAGCGATAGATTATACTGCGACTACCGATAAAGAGACAGTTTTAAATTTAACTAATCATGCTTATTTCAATTTAAATGGTGAGGGAGATGCTACCATTCTCGATCATGAACTCACCATCTATGCCAATGAAATTACTCCGGTAGATGAGACGCTCATTCCCATCGGTGATTTAATGGATGTGACTAAAACACCGTTTGACTTTAGAGAAGCGACATTGATAGGTGCGCGTATTGATGCTGATGATCAACAACTGAAAAGAGGAAAAGGCTACGATCATAATTTTGTCTTGAATAAAAAAGAGGGATTACAAATTGCAGCGGTTGTTTATAGTCCAAAAACAGGGATACAAATGGATGTGCTTACTGAAGAGCCAGGTATACAGTTTTATAGTGGCAACTTTATGGAAGGAGGAAAAAATATTGGTAAAGGAGCTAAGGACTATGGCCACCGGTCGGCCTTTTGTTTAGAAACACAACATTTTCCTGATTCCCCTAATCAACCAAAATTCCCATCAACGGTTTTAAAACCAAACGAAACCTATAAAACAAAAACGGTTTATAAATTTTCCGTGAAATAAGGTTATCATGAAGAATAGGGCAATAGGTGTTTTCTGTAATTTAATACTATTGAGTTTTCAATCAAATAATAGCTTTGCCAAGCTGGTGGAAGCTACCGTTCAGGTAGATACTACTTTTATAAGCGAGGGTAATCCTATTATCAAACATAAATATACGGCGGACCCCGCGGCATTGGTATATAAAGATAAGGTATACCTGTATACTGGACATGATGAGGCTCCAAAAGAAAAAAATTTTTATGAAATGCATGAATGGTTGGTGTTTTCTTCTAATGATCTTAAGACATGGACAGAACATCCTGTTCCATTAAAAGTTAACGATTTCGCGTGGGCAAAAGGAGATGCGTGGGCTGGACAGGTAATTGAGCGAAATAATAAATTTTATTGGTATATCTGTGCAGAGCATAAAAATGGAGGGAAAGCTATCGGCGTTGCAGTGGCCGATAGTCCTATCGGGCCTTTTAACGATGCTACAGGCGTAGCTTTAGTTACCAATGAAATGACAAAAGCTACCGCTATAACATGGGATGATCTGGACCCCACTGTTTGGATAGATAACGATGGACAAGCTTATCTCTTTTGGGGAAACACTGCCTGTTACTACGCTAAATTAAAAAATAACATGATTGAGCTAGATGGCCCCATAAAAACAGTTGATTTGCCAGCATTTACGGAAGCACCTTGGGTGCACAAGCAAGGTGATTGGTATTATCTTTCTTATGCAACAGGCTTTCCAGAAAAGACGGCTTATGCTATGAGTAAAAGCATACATGGTCCTTGGCAGTATAAAGGAATTTTAAACGAATTGGCTGGTAACTCAAATACCAATCACCAAGCGATTATTCATTTCAAAGACAAGGATTATTTTATTTATCATAATGGAGGAATCAATACGGATGGTGGAAGTTTCAGACGTTCAGTTTGTATTGATCGTTTATTTTATCGGGAAGATGGTACCATTAAACGGGTCATCATGACTTCAGAAGGTGTTAGTGAAGAAAAGTAAATATTGCTGTTAAATTTATATGTTATTAAACCATGAAATACTTGTTTAAAGTAAGAACTCTGCTGATGTGTTTTCTTCCCGTACTTATGGGAGGATTAAGTTGTAAGACAACTTCGACACAAAAAATTGGAAGTCCCGACGGAAACATCGCGTTACATTACGGTGTGAATGACAAAGGCCAAGTATGGTATCAGTTAACACAAAAGGATACGACCGTGTTAGATACCTCCTTCTTAGGGGTAGTTTTCGAAGACGCTAACCTTGCTGAAAATCTGAAACTTGTCTCCGAGTCGTCTCCTGAACGCATTACCGATGACTATGAAACGTTTAACGCAAAACGCCAGCAGAATCACTATGAAGCAAATAAACTTATATTGAAATTTCAAAATCCTGAAGGTCGTAAATTGGATATTATCTTTCAGTTATCTAACGATGGCTTGGCCTTTCGTTATTTTTTTCCTGATATAAATAAACAAAACGTTATTACAAAGGAGATAACAACGTATCATCTACCCAACGATTCAAAAGCTTGGTTACAACCCGTAGCGATTGCAAAATCAGGTTGGGAGCATACACATCCTTCTTATGAAGAACATTATCAACAGGAAATTCCTGTAGGCACGGCAGAAAGTACCGGAGCAGGCTGGGTGTATCCTGCGCTCTTCAAAACAGGGAGTCGGTGGTTGTTAATTACGGAAGCTGCTTTGGACAGTCAGTATTGTGCAACACGCTTAAGTGCACAATCTCCCGGAGGTATATACCACATTGCCTTTCCGGATCCAAAAGAGGAAATAGAAAAGAACGGTATTTTACCTCGCTCTGAAGCTCCTTTTTATTCTCCGTGGCGGGTAATCACGGTAGGTAGTCTTGCTACGATTGTTGAATCTACCTTGGGCACTGACGTAGCTTCACCGGCAAAAAAAGTGGATCAGTCTTTTATTAAACCTGGTAAGGCGTCGTGGAGTTGGGTTAATTCCAAAGATGATTTCATTACCTACGATGAGCAAAAAAAATACATTGATTTTGCAGCAGATATGCATTGGCAATACTGCCTTATCGATGTGAACTGGGATGAAAAAATAGGTTATGATAAAATTGCAGAACTGGCCCAATACGCTCATCAGAAACAAGTAGGATTAATTTTATGGTATAATTCTGCTGGCGCTTGGAATACGGTTAAATATACACCAAAAGACAAGCTGTTAACAAAATCAGATAGAAGGAAAGAATTTGAACGTTTACAGCAGATGGGTATCAAAGGTATTAAGGTTGATTTTTTTGGTGGTGACGGGCGATCGGTAATAAAATATTACCAGGATATTTTAGATGATGCCGCGGATTTCCAATTGCTGGTTAATTTTCATGGAGCTACGTTGCCTCGTGGTTGGTCAAGAACCTACCCTCATCTTATGACAGCGGAAGCAGTAAGAGGATTTGAGATGATCACCTTTGGGCAAGGAGATGCCGATAAAGAAGCGACACATGCTGCTATGTTGCCTTTTACTAGAAATGCATTTGATCCGATGGATTTCACACCGATGAACTTGTATAAAATACAAACAGATGTACAGCGTAAAACAACGGCGGCTTTTGAGTTAGCTACCAGCGTCTTGTTTCTTTCGGGAATACAGCACTATGCAGAATCTCCAGACGGAATGGCGCATATACCAGATGAGGTACAAAACTTTCTTCGCACATTGCCCAATCATTGGGAAGAAGTACGGTTTATAGATGGTTATCCTGGCAAATTTGATATAATAGCCCGTAAATCTGGGGAGCATTGGTATATCGCAGCTATCAATGGAGAAGATAAAGAGAGGAAATTACAGTTAGACTTAAGCTTCCTTGAGGGGAAAGAGGGTAAATTATTTACCGAAGGAAAGGATGCGCTTTCATTCAACACCCAGTCAGTAAAAGCGTCAAACGCTGTATCTATTTCTTTAAAGAATAACGGTGGATTTGTGATGGTATTCTAAAAAGTTTTGTAACGATAAACGAATTTAAAAGACCAAATATGAAAAGTGGTATATGAAAATATGCCACTTTTTTTTTGTAATTGATTTAAATAAGGTAATAAC
>DATMSZ010000201.1:0-5327 GCA_035565175.1 Pseudosphingobacterium sp. | reverse complement strand
AAAGTAAGTAACGATTTTAAAAATCAAAGTAAATAATAGAATTTTTTATGGAAATTTTTCTAATTTGTTTTCTAAACTAACTAATTGAATAAATAAATGGATCTAAGAGATATCGGGTTTTTACGGTTACATAGTCAGTTTATTGCAAATCAGCCGTTTACAACACCTGAAAAGGTAGTAGACTACATGGGTGCTATGCAAGCGCAAGACTTCGCTGGCGCACTTTGGTCTATTGGTTTGCGTACAAAAGACGGAACTATAAAAACGGTAGAAAAAGCAATAAGCGATCGTAAAATCGTTCGTTCATGGCCGATGAGGGGTACCCTGCATTTCGTTGCATCCGAGAACCTAAGATGGATGATTAAGTTATTGGCGCCACGAATTATAGCCGGTTCTGCAGGCAGACATAAACAACTCGGATTAGATGAATCGGTGTTCCTAAAGTCACTAAAGCTTCTTGAGAAAGCGCTAGCCGATGGAAAACAGCTAATGCGAGATGAAGTGTATGAATTGCTGGAGCAGGCGGGTATATCTTGTTCACAACAACGTGGTATCCATATTATAGGTCATCTTGCACGAATGGGTTATATCTGCCTTGGTAGCCACCTAGGCAAGCAGGCCACTTATGTGTGGCTTGACAATTGGCTGCCACAGGTAGCGCCTATTTCGAAGGAAGAGGCCCTAGGAAGGTTAGCCTCATTGTATTTCAGAAGTCACGGCCCTGCTACCTTGAAAGATTTTGTTTGGTGGACAGGATTAAAAGTAACGGAAGCAAAGGAAGCAATTCAATTAGTTCGTGACAGTTTTATCGAAAAGCAAATTGAAGGGCATACTTTCTGGATGGTCCCAGAATTGTTGGATATGAAAAGGAATAAAGAATCAATTAATCTTTTGCCTGGTTTCGATGAATTCATGTTGGGGTATACGGACCGGAGGCTTATAATGGATCCAAAACATTTACCCCGTATTGTCCCGGGTAATAACGGTATGTTTATGTCAACAATTGTTATCAATGGAAAGGTGGAAGGAATTTGGAAACGGACAATTACTAAAAACAAAATAGCGGTAGAGTTGAGCCCTTTTCAAGCAAATGCAAATTTTGATAAAAAAACTAAAAGAGCGTTAGATAACTATGCCGCTTTTTGGGGAAAAGAAAATGTGCAGCTCCTGACCATATAACAGGTGAAAGCATTGCTGTTGTTAAACTTTTAGGAAAGAGGTGACGGAATAATACCGTGAACAAGCGTAGCCGGAATCAACGTGTTCAGGAGTTATCTTAAATAATTCCTGAACACGTTATAGCTATTAAAAGTGCGGCTCGTCAGCACTTGGACCGTAGCTTCCTGGAATTGGTATATTCAATAATCTTAAATATACACCCAGTTGAGCTCTATGATGTGACGTTTGACTGAAAGAGTGGCGGATCATGCTGTATTTTGTTCCATCCCATAAAATATTTTCACCATGACGTAAAACCCAGCGATTTTCCAAGTCTTTATCTGAAAGTTGATCTAATGCACTATTTCCCATCTCCAGAGATTTCTCAAAAATGTTTAACAGGTCTGTATTATCAGCTACTGGCGTTGGTTTGTATTCATTTGCAGCAAAATCAAGCTCGTCTGCATTGACCGCCAGTGATATCCACGACGGAAGTTCAGCAATGTGAACGGCCAGCGCTTTCATTTTTGTGCTCTTTTCGTGGGGAGCCCATTCATATTTATCTTCGGGAATTAATTTAAGAAATTTTCGGGTGGTAGCTGCTTCCTCCATTAGTTCTTTCTTGAATGCTTTTATAATGTCCATAATTTTATAGTTTTACTTGTAATGCAAAGTAAATACCTGCAGCTGACAGCCCTATGTCAGTCAGAAATAACTAAGCTAATTTTTTTCAATTAACATGCCTGCTAGGCGCTCATCTCTGTTGTAAATGTCTTTTCGGAAGTTTATTTTACCTTCTCTATCAATAAAAGCGGTGAAATAAGCAATGAAAACTGGAACTGTTTTTTTCAAGGTCACATATTTTTCTTTACCTGCATGCATGGCTTCATAAATAGTTTGTTCGTTCCATGTCGAATCATTTTTTAGCAGGAAATTGGCCAATTTCGCAGGTTCACTCACTCTAATACAACCGTGGCTAAAAGCTCTCGAAGCTTCATTGAAAAGTGACTTAGAGGGGCTGTCGTGTAGGTATATATTATAACTATTTGGAAAAAGAAATTTTACCAGGCCTAAGGAGTTTTTCGGCCCGGGTTTTTGCCTTACACTTGGTAGTCCGCCACTTTTACCCGTAATCTCCATGTTATGCTTCGCTATATAATTGCGGTCGCGCCGCATACCAGGAATGATCTCATTTCGTACAATGCTAGGCGGGACATTCCAATACGGACTGAAAACGACATACTTAACATCGCCGTGAAAAATCACGGTTTTATGTACTGCTTTCCCGACAACTACATTACAGCTCCAAAGCAAACTATCGGCATGGTATACATGTAATTTAAATTCAGGTATATTCACTGCTAAGTAATCGGTTTTTAAGCTTACAGGTAGCCATCTGCTTCGCTCCATGTTTACAATTATTTGTTGAACTCTTGCTTCTGGCGAGACATTTAATGCTGTAATAGTGCCAGGTCCGATCGCTCCATCCGGACTTAACCCATGGCGGGATTGGAAAGATTTGATTCCTGATAATAAGGAAGAGTCGTAAATAGCTGAGGTCGTGTCGGCTTTATAATCACCCAACAAAAGTAGCCTTTTCTTTATTCGAACTAATATGCCCGAAGAGTCGCCATATTTGTAACTCTTTTGGTCGGCTACTATGGCAGGCCATGGAGTGGAGGAAGCTAGTTCACGATATCTTTTTAGGTAACTTCTCAACTGCTCGTATTGACGATATACAGGTTCAATAGATGCCCCACTCTTATTTACTGGATGTTTTAATAAGCTATCCAAGTAGGCTGTATAAGAGATTTTCTTTCTTGGGACGAACCAATCGTTTGCCTTTATGGTTGACTCATCTGCACCTTGCCAAGCTGCTTGGGCGAAAACAAAATATTGAGAAGTCAGCATGAACTCTAGCAGCTCATTATCTTTAGCCTCCGTTTTTTTATGTTGATTATGAAGATTTACCAGTGAGTCCAAGGCTTTACTATAGGGTAGTGCTTTGTCTAGCCCCTCATCTTTTAGATTCAGCATACGATCTGTTAGATTGCCTGCCTGTTCAATTAGGCCATTTTCGTCAAACCACGCGAATGTATACTGCCTCGCTTCGTAAAATTTATAAACATTGTCTTTATAATTTTTAAGTGCAGGATATTTTTCAAAGAACTGATCTAGTTTGATGCTATCAAAATGCAAATCTGTTTGTTCGCTGAAATTTCCGGGGATGGTTTTATTCCATTCTTCAATGGCTTTTGCCTTTAAAGAATCAGTTCGATTGATTTTACTTTGTTTTTTGGATTGACTACAGCCTGCGCACCACCAGATGAATAAGACCATAACAAGGAAAAAGACAGGTTGAATTTTGCTCATATAATTGCGATTAAGATTAGCCTAATTTTTGTCATCTAGAAAATATAAATGGTTTTTAATTATTTTTTACTAAGATATTTAAAAACCCCTATTCCTAAGTTATTGATAGAAAAATATTAAACAAAAATTAGGATTAATTGTTGGTCATCTGAAGAAGAGTTATGACAATATTGCAAAAAACGGCAATAAATGAATGGTATACTATAAAGACCTCAAATAGGCTTTTTAACGGAATATGCTTATACTGAATAACGTTTTTATAAGATTTCTTCGGATTTCTTGGACAACTTGATGAACAATATGTAAACAAAGGCTAATTGATATTTCTGCATTCAGTGTCGATCTTTAGAGACACTTGGCGATGTTAAAGGGTTGTTAACAATTTCTTCCATAGCTTTCTTTACCGGTGTTGGAACAAATTCAAATGTATCTTCGAATTTTGAGCTGTCAAAGTAATAATCGTATTTGTATTGATAACTCATTTCTTCTAGTTCTTTCATTAGAGGAGAGAATATTCCCATTATTTTAAGGAGCCATCCTGGAAGCACAAAAAGTTTTGGCTTTGTATGTAAATAACTCGCGATTAAATTAGTCCATTCTTGTCCGGTTAGCTTTTCCCGTGTTGTTGGTAAATGCCAGACCTTTCCAAGCGCTCTAGGGTCATTGCCTAATAAAGCGATCGCTTTTGCGGCGTCTGGAGTGTAGGTGAAGCTATGAATTTTATTCTTAGATTGTTGCCATAGAGCCGTTTTTCCATTTTTGAGGTTATTGTATACTAATTCTAGTAGTATGCTGTTTTTTATTCCCGGCCCGTAAAAATCTGCCGACCTAGCGATACATGCTTGGAGGTTCTTATTGTTGATAGCATCAAAAAGCATTTTTATAATTTCTTGCCGAACTTGTCCCTTTTTACTTGACGGATTAACCGTAGCCTCTTCCGTCATATGTTTCAATGTGCTAACTGCATACATATAAACGTTGTCAACAAAAACTAAAACAGCATTATGTTTTAAGCAGGCGTTTATGGTGTTTTTCATAACGATGGGCCACTTTTCTTGCCATACTTTTATGTCGTACTTTAAACCAACGCATAGATATACAACGGAAGAGCCCGCAACTGCCTGTTCGGTGTCTTCAGCATTACATAGATCCGCCACAAATAACTCATCTGAAGGATCTATTGGTTGAGGATTTCGCGATACTAAGCGAATATGTTGATTGTATAATCTAAGTGCTTTTGCGAGTTCACTGCCTATGGCACCTCCTGACCCTAAAATGGTTTGCATAATAATTGTTTTTATTTTAAAACAAAGCTATCGTAAGAGAAGTGAAAAAAACTTGACGAAAGTTAAGTTTTAGCTTTTATAATACGTCGTTTTTTTAATCTACTTAAGCTCTCCGCACTAATGCCTAAATAACTTGCTAAGTATTTCTGTGGAATAGATTGCAAAAGGTTTTTCCGGTTAGTCTCAAGTTTATGATATCGTTGTTGGGGAGATAGCGCGATCAGATCAGTGGTTCGTCTTAGGTTTTCTTGTGCAATTTCCTCTAACATCTGATAGATAAAGGTATTAAATCCGTTTGATTGCGACATAAGTGCTACGCAATCTACGCAGCTGATCTGAAGGCATAAAGAATGATCGAGCGATTCGATACTATGTGTGGAGGGTCGTTGATTGGCAAAACTTTCCAAATCTGTTAAAAAAGTGTTTGGTAGTCCAAAGTGACAAGAGTACTGCTGACCATTTTGATCAGTAAAGAAATGGTGTAAAGCGCCCTTTATTACAAAGAATAAT
>DATMSZ010000200.1:0-48691 GCA_035565175.1 Pseudosphingobacterium sp. | reverse complement strand
CTTCATAAATAAAAGAATTCACTTCTGTGTCAGTATAATAAACTAATAACTTAAGCACCTCCACCTGCTTTATATCCACATATTGCATTACAGGAAATTCAGGTATTACAGCGCCCGCCCTAATAAAAATTGGCATTTGATCAAGCGGTGAGCTGATATCGTGTTCTTGCCCCCCATTTAATTGTTCATGACTCCAGTAATTATACCATTGCCCTTTAGGTAGGTATACTCTCTTAGTGAGTTGCCCTGGGTTAACAACGGGCGATACAAGGATTTTATCACCAAAAGAAAACTCTTCCTCTCGAACAATATTGCCGAGCTCTTCCTGTTCAATCATGGTAACAGGTCTTAAAATGGGAAAACCATATTTTGTTTGTTCCCAAAATGCAGAGTATATATAAGGTAATAATTTATAACGGAGTTCTATGAATTTTTTGTTAATAGCCTCTAATTCTTCACCAAAGCTCCATGGCTCGCGCTCACGTGTATCACCTGCTGAGTGTGCCCGCATAAATGGAGAAAATACACCAAATTGAATCCATCTTGTAAATAATTCGCCATCAGGTTCTCCGCTAAAACCTCCAATATCCGTTCCACAGAAAGGCATACCAGACACCGACAATCGCTGCAATTGCAAAACACCTAAACGTAAATGTTCCCAGGTAGCCACGTTATCACCCGTCCAAACGGAGGCGTAACGTTGCGTACCGGCATAAGCCGACCGTGTAATAGTAAAGGGTCTTTTGCCATGGTTTAGTTTCTTTAAACCATCGTAGGTAGCTCGAACCATCTGCATACCGTAAATATTATGTGCTTTCCGATGAGACCCCCGATAGCCATCGTAATTGTGTCTTACATCGTTCGGAAATGTCCCTCTACCAAACACTGCAGGCTCATTCATATCATTCCAAACACCTGCCACACCTACTTCAATCAAGCCTTTGAACAAAGTTCCCCACCACTCCCGTGTATCAGGATTGGTGAAATCCGGAAATTGGCATCTTCCTGGCCATACGTGTCCTTCCATAAAATAATCATCCCCTCTACGGCAGAAATATTTATTCTCTTTTCCCTCTTTGAAAACCCAATAATTGTCATCTACCTTAATACCCGGATCAATAATCACCACTGTTTTAAAACCATTATCGGCAAGCGATTTGATCATCTTTTTAGGGTTAGGAAAATAGTGTTTATTCCAAGTAAAACACCGGTATCCATCCATATAATCGATATCCAAATAAATAGCATCGCATGGAATATTTCTTTTCCTAAAACCTTCGGCAATTTCAATTACTTTACTTTCCGGATAGTAACTCCACCTACACTGATGAAATCCTAAAGCCCACATAGGCGGTAGATAATGTGTACCTGTTATACTATGATATCGTTTAACAACGTCCATCATATGAGGTCCATGGATATAATAATACTGTAATTCCCCTCCTTCCGACCAAAAACTGGTTTGATCATGCACTTCCGAAGCGAAATCAAAGTATGTTTTGAATGTGTTGTCAAAGAAAATACCGTAAGCTTCTCCAGCATTTAGTCCGATGTAGAACGGAATACTTCTATATAAGGGATCTTGATTAAAGGAAAAAGAATACGTATCTGAATTCCAATTCGTCATCCGTTTCCCTCGTAAATTAAGCTGCGTGGGTTTATCTCCAAGTCCGTAAAAAGATTCGCTTTCTGTCGCAACTTTTGTACAGTAGACGTAGTATCCCCCAAAATCTGGGTTTTCTTCCCAGTGCATCGGTGAATGATCTTGGTTGATTATTTGCCCTTCCCTATCTTGGAAAGAAATATGAAAATTTGCCTTATTTACAACACATGTAACCGTATTAGTACTTACGCTATAAGTCTCTTCATTCTCCTGGAAGGCATATACAGCTACATGCTGATCCGCATTCGGTACGGCATAAGAAAAATCCTCAAGAAATTGACTATGAGGAGCAAGCCTTACCCGAATAATTTCATCGCTTACAACTTTTACTTCTACCGTTGCCGACCCATCTGTAAACAAGAAACTATTCTCCTTCTGCATGTAGCTCGTTACTTTCTGAAGATATTTTTTTACAATCTGGGGAAGATCTAACACTGGATTATTGACATGCTGTATATCAGCATCTAAAGTATTCGCTTGAATAACCTCTTCTGTAATTTTATTATTTATATCCGCCATACGTTCTCAACTAGAAGTTTTTATCATGCCAATGTACATTATTTGTATTATGAAAGCAATACCATTAACCATAAATGACAATCTTTGAAACATCCATGGCTTCAAGTCTATTCATCGCTTATTTCGTTGCTACAACAAAAATCAGTTTAGCCTGAACATTTTTCAATAAAATCATCTTTTTGTTTGCAAAATAAAAACCATATCCTATATTTGTAACGTCTTATTCAAAAAGACAAATATCAAAAATGATTAAAGTCTTCGCACATCACATACATTTTCATCATCGCCCATGTGGCGATATGTAATTAGTATGTTTCTACGTGAAGCACATCCTCCAGCAAATTTTCTTATTAATCGTATTAATTATTTTAGCAAATACTTGCTAAAGTAGAACTTATATAAAAAAAACCAAGATGTCATCTTTAAAAATTGCCATCCAGAAATCGGGCAGATTAAATGAAAAATCTGTCGAACTTTTAAAAAATTGTGGCTTAACTTTCGAAAACTACAAAAGTTCTCTTATATCTACTGTATCTAATTTTCCGCTGGAAATTCTTTTTCTTAGAGATGACGATATTCCTGAATATGTTCAAGACGGAATTGCAGATATCGGAATCGTCGGAGAAAATGTTATCAATGAAACCGAAGTAGATGTACATTATTTACAGCGTTTAGGGTTTGGAAAATGTATGTTAAAGATTGCAGTACCGAACGAGAGTGGGCTTAAGCATATTAAAGATCTCGAAGGCAAGGCTATAGCTACCTCCTATCCGGTAATTCTTAAAAAATATTTGCAGGAGAACCAAGTAAATGCTACCATTCGTACCATCTCCGGTTCCGTTGAAATATCACCTGGTTTAGGATTAAGTGACGCCATCTGTGATATTGTATCTACTGGTGGTACACTGAAGAGTAATGGATTAAAGCCATTTGCAGATGTACTTGCCTCCGAAGCTATTTTAATTTCTAAAAATGGTATCGAACAGAACGGAATCATAAAAGAACTCATGCAACGTATACAGTCCGTTTTGATGGCTAAAGAAACAAAGTACGTTGTTTTGAACGTTGATCGCAGCAATTTAGATACAATTCTATCCTTATTACCGGGGGTTAAAAGTCCTACAGTCGTGCCTTTAGCTGAGCATAACTGGGTTGCCGTTCATACCGTTATACAAGAGCGCGACTTTTGGGAGAAAATTAACAAATTAAAAGCTGCTGGTGCACAAGGAATTGTTGTAATGCCCGTTGAAAAGGTTATTATATAAAGACGCAAGATATAAAACACAAGCATCAAGATTCAAGACGCAGATGTCACAGAGACTATTGAGTAATCATATTAAATGTGAAAATCTTAATACTTTACATCTTGATACTTGGCACTGATATTTTGACACTTAACACTCTATTCAAATGTTAAAAACTTACAGATATAACGAACTTTCTGATGAGGATTTAGAAAAATTGATTAGGCGCAATACAGACCCTGCCAATGATATTCAGGAAACGGTAGCGTCTATTATTCAGCGAGTAAAATCTGAAGGAGATAAAGCACTTATAGAATATGCGGAGAGATTTGATCGTATAAAATTAAGTACGTTGTTCTTGGAAGAAGATGAAATAAATACACTTGCAATGAGTATTGGCAGAGAACAGCAACGTGCACTCGAAATTGCTTTCAATAATATTCATAAATTTCATCAATACCAATTAAGAAAAGAAAAGAAAATCGATACCATGCCGGGTGTTACTTGCTGGAGAGAACCGAGGCCAATCGAGCGTGTAGGTTTATATATACCTGGCGGAACGGCTGTTTTACCTAGCACCTTTTTGATGCTTGGTATCCCCGCCCGTATCGCTGGATGTAAGGAAATAGTTGTATGTTCCCCACCGCAGGCAAACGGACAGATAAATGGATACCTTGCCTATTGTGCTTATCTATTGAAAATAAAACGGGTTCATCTAATAGGTGGGGCACAAGCTATTGCAGCAATGGCTTATGGCACAGAAAGTGTACCGAAAGTTGATAAAATTTTTGGACCTGGAAATCAATACGTTACAAAAGCAAAGACTATTATACAATCTACCACTCAAACGGCTATTGACATGCCCGCCGGCCCATCTGAAGTTTTGATAATTGCCAACAACACTAGCAATCCCGACTTTGTTGCGGCTGATTTACTTGCACAAGCCGAACATGGTATCGATAGTCAGGCAATATTAGTTACTGATAGCCAACAGTTACTTAGCCATGTCAAAGAAGCTTTAACTAAACAAATAAATGACCTTCCACGAAAGGAAATAGCTGCCGCGGCAATCAACAATTCTTACGCAGTAGTATGCGAGAACCTGTCAGAAGCAATGCATTTCAGCAATCAATATGCACCTGAACATTTAATTATTTCTACAGATAACTGGCAGGAATTGACCAACAAAATAATCAATGCCGGATCAGTGTTTTTAGGGCATTTAACCCCCGAAAGTGTCGGTGACTATGCGTCAGGAACGAATCACACATTGCCCACCAGTGCATTCGCAAGGTCTTACTCAGGGGTGTCTGTTGATTCTTTCATAAAAAAAATAACGTTTCAACATATCACGGAAGAAGGGCTGCAACACATTGGTCATACTGTAGAGATTTTAGCAGCACTCGAAGGCCTTCAGGCACATAAAAATGCTGTTACGGTAAGAATGAATAATAAAATTAAGAAAGACAGCTAATAAAACGGCATGATTAACATATCATTAGGCACGAGCAATAAACTAGTTCATGACAAACCATCTGATACCTAAAACAATTCGCCATTGGCCGTTTATTGACGCAATAAATAAGATCAATAAACAAAAATTAAGCAGATGAAATAACATCGTAAATGAACAGGAATAAAGCTTACTAAATGATAAAAGCTGAATTAACAAAATGAATATAAATATAAACACCTTACTAAGGGAAAATATAAAGAAACTAGTCCCCTACTCATCTGCACGAGATGAGTTTAAAGGAGAAGCAACTATACTTTTAGATGCGAATGAAAATGCTTTTGGATCTCCTCTATCGTTTAATTATCATAGATATCCAGATCCGCTACAGTTGAAGCTAAAAAATAAGTTAAGCCAAATCAAAGGTGTTCCAACCAATAACATTTTCTTGGGTAACGGCAGTGATGAAGCGATTGATATTTTATTTAGGGCATTCTGCAGACCTGGCGTTGATAATATCATTATTGTTCCACCAACATATGGCATGTATGAAGTTTCGGCGAATATTAATGACATAGCCATTAAAAAAGTAAATCTAACGCCAAACTTTCAGCTAAACTTAGAAGGAATTGCAGAAGCTATCGATGAACAAACAAAACTGATTTTCATATGCTCACCAAATAATCCGACTGGAAATGCTATCAATCGAGACGATATAGAAACAATATTGAGTAATTTTAATGGATTGGTGGTTGTCGACGAAGCTTACATAAACTTCGCCAAGCAAAAATCATTTATACAAGAACTGCTTGAATATAACAATTTGGTTGTTTTACAAACCCTTTCGAAAGCTTGGGGACTAGCGGGTTTGCGTATAGGAATGGCGTTTGCTTCTCAGGAAATTATTGATATATTCAACAAAATAAAGCCACCATATAATATTAATGAAGCTTCTCAAATATTGGCTTTGGAAGCACTTGATAATATCGATGAAGTAAACAATTGGATTAAAGAAACCGTTAAAGAAAGAGAAGTATTAAGCAAGATGTTAGGCACACTTCCCTTCGTACAGCACGTGTATCCTTCAGATGCAAACTTCTTATTGACAAAGGCCGACAATCCGAAGGATATCTACAATTACTTGGTTGAATTAGGGATTATTGTGCGTGATCGTTCTTCCGTTATTTTATGCGAAAACTGTTTGCGGATAACGGTAGGAACACCTCAAGAGAATAAGGAATTGTTAATAGCTCTTCAAAACTATCAAAATCAAAATAGAATTTAAGCAAACGAGAAAGTTCTCACGATATGACAGCTGATAAGTAACATTAACAAATTACTTGTAACTTTGTAAAATGATCGTTTTATCAGTCTGGCACCATGTTTAAGAATTGAATTTAAGCTATGCTAGAAAAGACTTATAAAAAGCGTTTATTGTTCATCGATCGCGATGGTACATTAATCCTCGAACCGGCAGACGAGCAAATTGACTCCTTTTCAAAATTAAAATTTTATCCGGGGGCCTTACAGTATATGCCCAAAATCGCAAAAGAGCTCGACTATGACTTAGTACTAGTAAGCAATCAAGACGGTCTCGGAACGGATGCTCATCCAGAAGAAAATTTCTGGCCTGTTCACAACTTTGTGATTGACACTTTTGCTGGAGAGGGAGTACATTTTATAAAAGAACATATCGATCGTACTTTCCCTCACGAGAATGCGGATACCAGAAAACCTGGAATTGGGATGCTCCAGGAATATTTGGACCCCGAAAAGTATGATCTGGCAAATTCTTATGTGATCGGTGATCGTGTTAATGACGTTCGGTTAGCACAAAACCTGGGAGCTAAAGCAATCTGGTTGCGTAATGATGATGCGCTGGGTATAATGGAAAACGTTAGTATTGATGAAGATGTTATTGCACTCTCAACCACAGAGTTTAAAAAAATATACGACTTCTTAAAGGTTGGCAGCCGAACGGCCGAGCACCGGCGAACCACCAATGAAACCGATATCTTTGTTAAAATAAATTTAGATGGCAATGGTAAGTCCGATATACATACAGGATTATCCTTTTTTGACCATATGCTAGATCAACTTGCAAGACATGGAAATATGGATTTAACAGTCCATACCAAAGGCGACTTACATATCGACGAACACCATACCATAGAAGATACAGCCCTAGCACTAGGAGAAACCTTGTTAAAAGCCTTGGGTGATAAAAGAGGTATAGAAAGATATGGATTTTGCCTACCAATGGATGACTGCTTGGCGCAAGTAGCTATAGATTTTGGAGGCAGAAACTGGTTGGTTTGGGATGCAGACTTTAAAAGAGAGAAAATAGGTGAAATGCCCACAGAAATGTTCATACATTTTTTTAAATCTTTCTCAGACGCATCCAAAAGCAATTTAAATATTAAGGCTGAGGGCCAAAATGAACATCACAAAATTGAAGCTATTTTTAAAGCCTTTGCTAAATCAATAAAAATGGCAGTAAAACGAGATACTGAAAACATGCAATTGCCAAGCACTAAGGGAGTACTTTAGGGAGTAATAAGTTGTAAGTAATAAGTAAAGCATAGAGCGTATAAACGTAGAACGTAAAACCTACAACGTACAACTTAAAACGTAGAACGTAAAACATTATATGATTGGAATTATAAATTACGGAGCTGGAAATATTTTTTCGTTAACCGCTGCTTTAGACCGTATTGGAATAGAATATGCTATGGTTAATGAGGAGGGTGACATGGAGAATTGCAGCCATATTATTATACCAGGTGTTGGCCATGCCGGCGCGGCCATGCAAAAGTTAAAAGCCACAGGTTTAACAGACAGCATAAAAAAATTAGAAAGACCTGTGCTCGGGATCTGTGTTGGCATGCAGCTTCTAACGCATCATTCTGAAGAAGGTAATGCGCAATTACTGAATGTAATGGATATAGAAACACTCCATTTTGCTAATCGCGTAAACTTAAAAGTCCCACACATGGGGTGGAATAAAGTGTTCCCCATGCAGAACAGCAAACTCTTTCAAAACATCGAAAAAGATGCCTACTTTTATTTTGTCCATTCTTATTTTATAGAATATAATCCTACTTTTACACTTGCTTATACTGATTACGGCATAAAATATTCTTCGGCGATACAGTATAATAATTTTTATGGCGTCCAGTTTCATCCAGAAAAATCTGGCAAAGCGGGGGAACAATTATTAAAAAACTTTTGTACAATCTAATTCAAATATAAAATCATGTATATTATTCCAGCAATAGATATATTAGATAAGCAGGTAGTCCGCCTTCGCGAAGGAAAATACGACGAGGTGACAACCTATGATATCAATTTAGAGGAAATGATAGAAAAGTATCAATCTAATGGTACTGAATTCGTACATATCATTGACCTGAATGGAGCTAAAGGTGATTTTACAAATCAACAATACTTATTCAATATCATTCAAAAAACTGATATGAAAGTACAATACGGCGGTGGCGTACGAAGTATTGAGAAAGTAAAGGAATTAATTGATGCGGGAATACATCGTGTCATCGTAGGGACACAAGCTATTACAAATCCCGAATTTTTAGATGAGTTGAGCCGTCTATATTGCAATGGCATAAAATGTTCAGATCATATTGTGGTTGCCATTGATGTACTTGATGAAGTAATAAAATATTCAGGATGGATGGAAAGTTCTCCTGTTAGACTCATTGATTATATTGATCGGTGTTTAAATCTAGGTTTTTTCCGATTTTTATGTACCGATATAAATAAAGATGGCAAACTTGGCGGTGCTGGGATTGATTTGTACAAGAAATTGCTGGACCACTCCCCCATCATCAAGCTCATCGCTTCTGGAGGCATAAGTTCATTAGAAGATATAAAAGCACTAGACGAACTTCGAATCGAGTCATGCGTCGTTGGAAAAGCTATCTATGAAAACAGAATAAGTATAGAGGAAATAAAAGAATGGAATCTTCGATCGCTGATCAACTTCTAAATACAGGCATAAATACAGGTGTGGCCAAGCGAATTATTCCATGTTTGGATGTTAAAGACGGCCGTACAGTAAAAGGTGTAAACTTTGTGGATCTACGAGATGCCGGTGATCCTGTGGAGCTTGCATGGCAATATTCAGCGCAAGGAGCAGATGAACTTGTATTTTTGGATATTACTGCTACCCACGAAAAACGTAAGACAACCGTTGAGATGGTAAAAGCTGTAGCAAGAAATGTCAATATACCCTTTACAATTGGCGGTGGAATTCGCGAGGTGGCAGATGCTGAGTTGTTACTTAATTCTGGGGCTGACAAAATCTCCATTAACTCCGCAGCGGTAAGAAATCCGGATCTTATCAACACGTTGGCAAATGCTTTCGGTATTCAATTTGTGGTGCTAGCGGTCGACACAAAGCAAGTCGATGGAAAGAATTATGTGCACCTAAATGGCGGAAGAATAAAAACTGATATCCTCACAGAAGAATGGATAAAGGAGGCGCAAAATAGAGGTGCTGGTGAAATTCTATTAACTTCCATGGATCACGATGGAACGAAAAATGGATTCGATTGCTCTTTACTAAAAAAAATCAATCAATCCTTGACCATTCCTTTAATTGCATCAGGAGGTGCTGGCAATAAACAACATTTCATAGATGTTTTCCTGAAAGCCAATGTTGACGCAGCACTGGCGGCATCTGTATTTCATTATGGAGAAATACTTATCCCCGACCTTAAAGATTCGCTGCGAGCGAATGGCATCACGATTCGATAATAAAACATAAAGCTGAACGATAATCAAACAAGAATGTTAGACTTTAATAAAGGTGCAGGGCTCGTGCCTGTAATTATCCAAGATCACCAAACGCTTGAAGTACTCATGCTTGGGTATATGAACGAAGAGGCTTGGAAAAAAACCCAGTCTGAAAAGAAAGTAACATTTTTCTCACGTTCAAAAAATAGACTTTGGACAAAAGGAGAGGAAAGTGGCAACTATCTAAACGTAGTAAGTATTGCCATCGATTGCGATAACGATACTGTTTTAATCAAGGCTTCACCACAAGGCCCCACCTGCCACACCGGCACTAGGAGCTGTTTTCAAACGGACTACAACCAAAACTTCATTTTCGAGCTAGAACAGATCATTGATGATCGATATAATAACCCCAAAGAAGAGTCATATGTGAACAAGCTGAAGTTAAAAGGGATTAACAAAATAGCTCAAAAAGTGGGTGAGGAAGCAGTAGAAACGGTTATTGCAGCTTTAAAAGAAACTGAAACTGATTTTATTAATGAGTCTTCCGATTTATTATTTCATTTGATGGTGTTATTAAAAGAAAAGAACATCTCTCTTCAAAGAATAGCTAAAAATCTGGAGGAACGCCATCATAAATAAAATATGGATGAGCAAAATAGAAGTTATTAAAAAATACACTTTAACAGGACATCAAAATCCCATCTTTGCGCTCGAAAGAAATGTAGATTCGACTCGCTTGTTTACTGCTGGCAACGACAAGGGGGTAGTTGAATGGGATTTGATAAAAGGTGAATTTAAAAGGATACTATTGCCTGTAAAAAGCTCCGTCTATTGCTTGCATCGTATAGCAAATAGTTCGTTAATAGCCGTTGGTGAACGAAGTGGCTTAGTTACTATAGTAGACTTTGAAGCCAGTAAAGTCGTTGCAAAACTTATGCATCACGAAAAACCTGTTTTTGGTATTCAGTCATTTTACTCAAAGCCTGAGTTGATAGTATCCTCTGAAGACGGAACAGTCTCAATCTGGAATATACAATCATTTCAACGGTTGTATAATTTTAGCGTATCGAAAGATACCGTACGCTGTATCGCTCTTAATCAAGAAGAAAATATATTTGCATTAGGGTCTAAAGATAGTAAGATTAGAATTTTTGACGCCAATGAGTATTCACTAATACATGAAATTGATGAACATAGTGCGGCGATTACCGCTTTATGTTTTTCTCCCGATACCCATCAACTTTTAACTGGTGGACGCGATGCTCAGTTAAATATTTTTGACCCGCTTGATTACCATTTAATAAAAAACCTTACAGCGCATATGTTTACAATATATGGCATTGTCTTTAATCCGGAATTACCCATTCTTGCCACCGCAAGTCGAGATAAAAGTATAAAAATATGGCGAAGAGAAGATTATTACTTACTAAAGAATATAAGCCTTGAGAAGGGTTATCCGGTACATCGTTTATCAATCAATAATATTTTATGGAGCAATCATAATACGCTGATTACCGTAAGCGACGATAAAACGGCTATGGTTTGGGAAATCAATATCACTTAAGTCAACGGCCATCTAGGGTACATCAACTTTAAAACATATTATATCAAAAAAAGTAAATCTATTTGTTAATCCTTATCTTCTCTTTTGCCGCTTGACTCAATTTCTTAAAATCATTATAAGAGTCCATAATATATAAACGCATACGTTCATCATCTACCTCTTTAACAAAAGCTACTTTTGGTCGATATTTCGCCATAAACAGCGAAAGGTCTTGTCCTTGTAAGGGGGTTAAGCTGGTAACAAGCGTTTCGGTAAATTTAGCATCGATGATACGGTTATTACTTTCCTCCTCTAACATCTTATACTGTCTTCGTGCTTCTTTTGCTTCCCTTCCGAATATTTTAGAAGGAGAAAGACCAATTCCTCCTCCCGATACTGTATTTGCAAATTGTGCTTGTTTTCGCATGCGTTCCTTCTCTTCGGCCAGCTTACTGTTTGTCAGAGCAGTAATATTTACCTCTTTTAATATTCGAGGATCGTTTATAGATGTTAAATAAACCCTTTTGATAGCAAAATCAGTCACGACCAAGCTATCCGTTCTATAGCCGGGATAGGAAAAAGACAAAACGTCGTCCTTATTTGCGGAAATATCGAATGCTCCATTTTTATTGGTTATCACGCTATCTCCCTTGGTTAAGTTCTTAACCAAAACCTGTTGAAGCGCTTCATTACTTTTATATTCCAGTACGAGGCCTTTTAAGCGATCCTGCGCGTTAGCAACAGGATGAGATGCAAATGCTAAAACAACTAAAAAGAAGCAGATAAATCCTTTCATAATATCGTCTTTGATGTCTGTATTATTTAACAAACATAAGTCAAAACTGTTATAAATGTATTAGAAACTTTAAAGCTCCTTATTTTTTATTTGTCATAAATTCAGAACCCGTTAATTGCTCCAACTATTATTGGATGGGTTAATGTCAGGGAATACTTTTTCCGGATCAATAACGACCGACTTTAATGCTTCCGTTGTTGGAAGAGTGAAGACAAACGAATTATTTCTCTCCCATATTTCAACGGGCAATTTGATTCTTTCTTTCCCACCACTCGCTGTAGTAGCTTCAACAATTAAGGGCATAGGCATTTTTTCCAGATTAGCCACTGTAATTATGGCCCCTTTGCCAGGATCTCCATCTACATACGATACATCTGTAATGGCTTGATCCAGCTTCCATGATTGTTGAAACCAAGAACGCCAGAACCAACTTAAATTCTCACCCGCAACGTTCTCCATCGTATGAAAGAAATCGTAGGGTGTTGGATGTTTATAGGCCCAATAATTTATATACTGCCTGAAAGCTCTATCAAAGCGTTCCTCTCCTAGTATCTGTTCACGCAAAATCGTGAGCCCTAATTGTGGTTTTCTATACGCAAGTGTGCCTATATTTTTCTCCTTCATATTTTGCGGCGATGACATGATCGGCTCCACGTCGTCCTGAAAATAAACCTGAGCTAAGCGATGTCCATCATACTTCGGGCTCCTATATTCTCCATTATTAAACTCATCTTTCGAGAGTGAATTTATAAAGCTATTGAATCCTTCGTCCATCCATGCATACAAGCGTTCATTACTACCTACCACCATTGGAAACCATATATGACCAAATTCATGATCCGTTACTCCCCATAAGCCTGCATCCTTAGCGGTGCTCTTACAAAACACAATTCCCGGGTATTCCATGCCGCCAACAATAGTAGCCACATTTACCGCAACCGGGTAAGGATAAGAAAACCATTTTTTTGCATAGTATTCGATCGAAGATTTTGTATATTCGGTTGAGCGCTCCCAACCGTTATTCCCGATGCTTTCTGCCGGATAAGCAGAAATAGCAAGCGATTTCTTTCCTTCAGGAAGATTTATTCTGGCAGCGTCAATCACAAAACTATTAGAAGCGGCCCAGGCAATATCCCTGCTATTACTTAACCGGAACTTCCATGTCAGCTCTTTTTCACCTTTAGGTCTGGATGATCCTTTCGTTACTTCTTCGCTGGACCGTATTATAACTGTTTCATCACTATTCTTAGCACGTTCCCAGCGCTTCAATTGCTCGTCAGTGTAAACATCTTCAGGATTTAACAGCTCGCCGCCACACACAACCACCTGTTTAGCGGGTGCAGTAATAGCAATTTCAAAGTTACCGTATTCGAGGTAGAACTCACCGGGTCCAGTATACGGCTGTACGTTCCAGCCCAAAATATCATCGTAAACTGCCACGCGTGGATACCACTGTGCGACGGCAAATACAGCTCCATTCTTTGTGGGCAATACTCCTGTTCTATCCGCGCCATAATCAGGTATCGTATAGTTATAAGTTATCTGCAGTTGTATATTACCTCCTCCAGGATTTAGTCCTTTTGGTAAAAACACTTGCATCCGGGTATCATCGATTAGATATTTCAGATCTTTACCATCTATCGTTTTGACTGACGCGATTGTGTAACCGCCTTCGAAAGGAATATCATGCGAACCGTATCGACTTTTCCCCACAGAAATTGCTTGCATACCACGGCTCTTTTTAGAAAAAAGATTTTGATCCAGCTGAATCCACATAAAATTAAGCGTATCAGGACTATTATTGGTGTAACTCATCTCAACTTCACCTGAAATCTTTTTTTCTTTATCATCAAGATGGGCCTTAATTTTATAATCCACTTTATTTTGCCAATATTTTGGCCCAGGCATTCCACTAGCCGATCTATACTCATTACCAAAGTTTGTGTAAAAGACTGGTGCAAACGCCTCTTCATAACTGTATTTACTTTGAATAGTGTTTTGGGCAAAAAGTTGAGATACGCTTGCTAGCGCAACGATTGAGGAAATCAGAAAATAGTTAGTCCGCATGTACAAAGAATTTTGTGCTATTTTTAGTATCGAGCTAATATAGGATATTTATTAGCTCTTTTTAAAAGTACAAGGCCCAAAACATGCGTTTCGGGCCTTTGTAACAACTATTTTAGCTTTTCTATATATTCCGTTTCATCGAAACCTATTAATAAACCCTTAGGTGATTCAATGACCGGCCTTTTTATAACGCTTGTCTTCGCCCGCATTAAATCATTGGCCGTTTTCTCATCTTTAACAGCAGCTTTCTCATCGTCAGATAAACTCCGCCAAGTCGTTCCTTTTTTATTGACCAACACTTCCCAGCTAACCTCCTTTTCCCAGCTCTTAAGCGTATCTTCGCTTACACCGACTTTTTTAAAGTCTTGAAAATCATAAGAAACCCCATTTTCTTTTAGCCAATCAAGTGCTTTTTTTACTGTATTGCAATTTTTTATTCCATATATCTTCATCATTCAGAATAATAGTGATTAATCTTCCTAATATATATTTATTTATTGAAATTCGTCATCGTTAATTCCAGCCCTACGGCAACAAAACTCTTTATAGCTTCGGTTGAATGTTTAATAAGACCTGGTAATTCTATTTGCTCATTCTTATCAAAAGCGCCTAAAACGTAGTCAATTTGCCTACCTTTTGGATAATCATCCCCAATACCGAACCTCAATCGGGGGTACTGCTGACCACCACATAACGCCTCAATACTTTTTAAGCCGTTATGGCCAGCTGCGCTCCCCTTAGGTTTTATACGAATGCTCCCAAAAGGAATAGCAAGATCGTCAACAATAACCAGCACATTGTTAAGAGGTATTTTTAGCTCATGCATCCAAAAATTCACGGCCTTACCACTCAAATTCATATAAGTAGTGGGTTTAATAACATGAAGCGTTCTTCCCTTATGTTTAAACTCCGAATAAAATGCATACTTTAAAGTAGAGTAATTAGCACCGAATTCTCTTACGAGCTCATCTGCAATCATAAAGCCTATATTATGACGTGTATCTGCATATTCTTGCCCTATATTACCTAATCCGACAATAAGATATTTCATTTAATCGAATATTTAAACAACTCTTTAACCTTCAGCATATTTTTAACAAAAAAAAGCATCCGATGATTTATGTCGGATGCCTTTTTGTTGAGTTTTTAAAAATTTATTTTTTCCCAGCTTTTGCGGCTTCCTGCTCAGCTTGTTTCAACGCACGTGACATAACAACAGATACAATTGTATCATCTGCATTATTAAGCACCGCTGCATTTTTAATTTTAATAGCATCCACACGAACCGATTTACCTACTTCTAGCGACTCTATGCTCACTTCAATTGTTTGAGGCATATCGTTAGGTAACGCTTTTACACGAAGGTTGCGCAATTTTTGAATTAATTTACCACCCATTTTTACACCTGGAGAAGTACCCGTTAATTCGATCGGTATATTCATAGACACTTCCTTTTTATCATTAAGGACCAAAAAGTCAATGTGAATAATCTGGTCAGTTAAAGGATGATACTGCGATTCTTGAACGATCGCTTGGAACTTTTTTCCATCCAAATCAAGGTCAACGAAATGAACATTTGGCGTGTATACCAAAGGTTTCAAATCAGCTGCGGACACAGAAAAGTGGTATTGCTGATCACCACCATAAAGAACCGCTGGTACTTTTCCTGTATAGCGTAATTCTTTTGCGTCTCTTTTCCCTACGTTCTCTCTTAGAGAACCGCTAATAGCAATTGATTTCATTTTTTACTTTTTTATTTTAAGCTTGCAAAGATAGAAAAAACTATTTACAAACAATTATCTATTTTGATCAATAATTTTAAACAAATCGCTTATTGACCCATGTTCATTGATATTAGTAATAGCCCGTGCAAATAAATCTGCTGTAGACAATACTTTTATTTTACTACTATATCCTTTCAAAGGAATAGTATCTGTTACAATTAATTCACTTAATGCTGAATTTTCAATTGTTTCATAAGCTTTTCCAGAAAGCACCGGGTGCGTACAAACCGCACGAACACTTGTTGCTCCCTTTTCCATAATCAAAGAAGCTGCTTTTGAAAGCGTCCCCGCCGTATCACAAATATCATCTATTAGCACAATATCTTGTCCCTCCACATCTCCAATAATCGACATAGACTCAATCTCATTTGCACGTTTACGCTGCTTGTCGCAAATAACCACTTCCGCATTAAAGTATTTAGCGAATGTTCTTGCACGGTAAGAACCTCCCATATCAGGCGAAGCGATAGTTAGATTGGGAAGGTTAAGCGATTTAATATGCGGAACAAAAATACTCGCGCCATCTAAGTGGTCAACAGGAATATCAAAAAATCCTTGAATTTGCGCTGCATGTAAATCCATCGTCATGATGCGATGGGCGCCTGCCGCCGTAAGCAAATTCGCTATCATTTTTGCGCCAATAGCAACACGAGGTTTATCCTTACGATCTTGACGAGCAAAACCAAAATAAGGCACAACTGCCGTAATATAGTGAGCTGAAGCCCGTTTAGCAGCATCAATCATCAACAGTAACTCAAATAAATTGTCTGTTGGCTGACAGGTAGATTGGACTAAAAACACGTCACTTCCACGAATTGATTCATTGTAGAAGGGTTGAAATTCGCCATCGCTAAAACGAGACAACGTCATTTCGCCCAGTGCTTTCCCATAAGATTTTGAGATTTTGTTTGCCAGTTCCTTGCTACCAGATCCGGCAAATAATTTAACGGTGTTAAATTGCAGAGGCATGAGTGCGGGTTTGGTGTTTAAAAAAATCGGGTCGTCCCTAAACGACCCGAGTCTCTTTTTTTTTGTTGCCCGACCAGGATTCGAACCTAGACAAACTGAACCAAAATCAGTTGTACTACCTTTATACTATCGGGCAATCATTCTCGCTTATCAGCCATCTGCCGTAAACGGAGTGCAAATATAAAGCGATATTCTAAATACACAAAATATTTCCTTTATTTTTTTTCCTTTTTATAGCACTTTATTGAATATCAATAAGTTTTTTTCTAAATCAATGCTTTGCTGCCTTTTTTAACCGTTATTATGCCTCTGATTGATGGTTAACTAATTTTCTTATTAGTTCTCTTTCAAACCTATTTATAGACTATAATCCCCTACGCCAGTTACTTTATCGTCTTGCTACTTATATCTTAATACTTGTGCCCACAATTACCCTTTTTAATTTTTTAATATCGCTTCTTTCTATTATATCAATACTAATACTTATTTTCGGCACGTAATTATATTGTACAATAACAGCTAATGAACCTGACATGATCAATCCGTCGATAGATGGAGAAGACAGAAGGAAATAAATACTCTTAAATAATTATTACGAATGAACTATAACAAAACAAACAATTTACTTGGATGGATTACTTTTTTTGTTTCCACCTTAGTTTATGTGTTAACACTTGAACCGACAGCTAGCTACTGGGATTGTGGGGAATTTATTGCAGCCGCGTATAAAATGCAGATAGTTCATCAACCCGGTGCTCCTCTCTTTTTAATGCTACAAAATATCTTTAGCAATCTGGCTTTTGGCAATAAAGAGTCACTCGCCTACTGGATGAACTTCGGATCTGCAGTTTCAAGTGGACTCACAATTATGTTTCTGTTCTGGACCATTACGGCATTAGCACGCAAAGTGCTTTGGCAAAACAACACAGAAATAACACAGAGTAGTTTAATACAAATTATGGGTGCCGGACTCGTTGGAGCCCTTGCATACGCAGTTTCTGACACTTTCTGGTTTTCAGCAGTTGAATCAGAAGTATACGCGATGTCTTCTCTCTGTACCGCTATCGTGTTCTGGGCCATCTTAAAGTGGGAGGCCCACGTTGACGAACCACGGGCAGACAAGTGGCTGTTATTTATCGCATATATTATGGGCCTCTCCATAGGGGTTCACCTTTTAAATTTATTGACAATACCTGCCCTGGCCCTGGTAATCTATTTTAAACGCACAAAAAATCCAACGAACGGAGGGGTATTTAAAACGCTTCTTATCGGTATCGTAATAGTAGCCTTTGTTTTATGGGGTATTATCCAATACCTTATTAAGTTTGCAGCTTATTTCGACCTGTTCTTCGTAAACAGTCTAAATCTGGGCTTTGGAAGCGGTGTTTTATGCTTTATGATATTGGTAGTTGGCGGCTTAACATATGGCATATTCTATTCCATCAAACATGTTAAACCGCACTTAAATATTATTTTGTTATCCATCTGTTTCATTATTTTTGGATACGGCTCTTTCGCAATGATCTTAGTTCGTGCAAAAGCAGACCCAACATTGAACAACAGCGACCCGGATAACGCCTTTTCTTTTTTAAGCTACTTAAATAGGGAACAATATGGAGAAGAACCTTTAGTTAAGGGGCCTTATTTTACATCAAAAGTAACTGACAGAAAAGAAGGTGGAAACACTTACATAAAAGGGGAAGAGAAATATGAAAATATAGGAAAAAAATACAATTATATATATGATAGAGAAACCGTTTTCCCTCGCATCTATAGCAGCGATGCTGGCCGTGGACATCCACAGTTTTATCGCAGCTGGTTAAATATGGGAGAAAATGAAGAACCAACATTTGGTAATAACCTAAGCTTCTTCTTTACATACCAGATAGGCCACATGTATGCCCGATACTTTTTTTGGAATTTTGTAGGACGCCAAAACGATCAAAAGGGAGACGGAAGTTTTACGGAAGGGAACTGGATTACCGGTATAAAACCTATTGATCAAGCACGACTTGGAGGGCAAGACGCACTACCCGATTCAATAAAAACAGACCCTTCTAACAATAAGTTTTACGGCTTGCCACTAATATTGGGCCTGATAGGTGCACTTTGGCACTTTAAGCGCAATCAAAAAGATGCTGGCATTGTTGGTTTATTATTTTTCTTTACGGGCCTAGCTATTGTACTATATCTTAACCAAACTCCTCTTCAGCCACGCGAACGAGATTACGCTTATGCAGGTTCTTTTTATGCTTTCGCCATTTGGATCGGTTTAGGAGTAATTGGTATAGCAGACATATTACAGAAGAAAACAAATCCAAAAACGGCCGGTCTTATCGCCACTGTAGTTGGATTATTAGCCGCGCCCATTTTAATGGCTAAAGATGGTTGGGATGACCATGATCGATCTACTAAATATGTAGCACGTGACCTTGCCAAGAATTACCTGGAATCTTGTGCGCCCAATGCCATCCTCTTTACTTACGGAGATAATGACACTTACCCTTTATGGTATGTACAAGAAGTTGAAAATTTCCGACCGGATGTACGAATCGTAAATTTAAGCCTTTTAAGTGCCGACTGGTATGTTCGTCAAATGAAGGATAAAGTAAATGAATCCGATCCATTGCCTATCACAATGAAAGACAGCCAATTTAAACAAGGTACACGTGACGGATTGTCTTTCCTCGACCGAGGATTTAAAGAACCGATAGAGCTAAGTAGTATATTGGACGTTTTACTTTCAGATAACCCGAACGATCAAGTTGAATATCAAGATGGGAGTCGCTCCAATTACCTATTTACGAAAAACTTCAAACTTACTGTTAATCGGGACGACGTTGTAAAAAACAAAGTAGTCCCCGCTAAATGGGACGGCAATATAGTAGATACGATGGTTTGGAACTATAATAAAGACTATGTTTCGAAGGCAGAGCTTGCTATGTTTGATATTTTAGTACATAATAATTGGAAAAGGCCAATATATTTTGCTACAACAGTTCCTAACAGCAATTATATGGGCCTTGATAACTACCTGATCAATGAAGGCTTCGCTTTGAAATTAATGCCTGTTAAATTCAACAAAACAGAAGAAGAGATGCGCATGGGAGAATCTGTGAATACAGAGGCGCTTTATAATAACACCATGAATAAATTCGTTTGGGGCAATTTAGCAAAAGCTCGTTACCTAGATCACGAATCTTATGGTATGCTTTCGCTCATTGTCAATAACTTCAGTACTTTAAGCCAATCTTTGTATGAGGAAGGAAAGAAAGAAGAGGCAAAAAAAGCGCTAACCAGGTGTTTGGAAGTTATCCCTCAACGTATTTATTCCTTGGGCGAATCAAGAGTGTTATACTTCTTATGTAAACAACTATATCAGGTTGGTTTAACAGATAAAGCTAATGCGTTACTAGAACAGAATGCAAAATATGTAGACGGACTTTTAAAGTATTATATTAACATTGCTAAGACAAAACCTAATTTGGAGATGCAAAACATACAAATGGGTACCCAGGTTATTTACAGTTCTGGCGAGCTCGCTAAAGAATACAAACAAGACAAGCAGGCTAAAGCTATGGAAAAATCATTAAATGAAATAGAAACGATGTTTTCAGGAACACAGGGTAAATAACAATAATATTTTAGTGAAATTGATAAAAAAAGAGATCTCACGAAGGTGAGATCTCTTTTTTTATGTAATATTCTATTTTGGTATTAAAAACCTAACTTACGCTTGATATCACTAGGCATCCCATCTTTATGCAACATGAAAGCGGTTGTTTTAAATTGAATAAAAGCTTTTGTTACGTAAAGATATCCCTCATAATCATTAGAAGCACCCCAAGAATTTTTCACTATGTAGTATTCCTTGCCGTTTTGGTCTTTAGCTAAACCCACAATGTGCATACCGTGATCATCTGTTGTGCCATAATCATCGAATGCCCGTTGACGGAGGTCTTCCGTAATGACCATTTCCTGCTTCGGCCCATTAAACATATTGCCTTTTTCTTCTTCGGTCATTTTTTCATATGGTTTTTCTGGGACATAAGCTACTCCGTTTTTCCAGCTAAACCCTTTTTCACTAACATCGGTTGCCCATCCAACCGTATAACCATTCTTTAATGCATGATCTATAATATCCGTGATATCTGTCATCGAGACATTATATACTTGATCGAACGACCAGTTGTCTGGAATTAGCAGCGTAAACTTGCTGTAATATGGATGATCTTTAAAAGACGATAATTCAACATAATCATTAGCATTTAAGCCTACCACCTCTTTCGCAAACGACTGCGGTGTATACGTTTTCCCCTTGTAATTGAATGTTTCAGGTACTTTCCCTAAATAACTATCAATAGCGCTTGTGTAAGCATTTAACCAGTTGGGCGTCAATTTCCCATTCGGGTTCTTGACAACGGCAGCGAGTATTGCATCCGTTATGGCACTCATTTCTCCCAATTTATTCCCTTCTGTGCCATAATTTAATCCTGTATAAACTTCTCTTGGAACAGCACCGTATTTACGGTACATATTAATAACATCGTGCAACTGCCCTCCTTCTCCTAAACTCAAACCACCATGCAATCGAACGTAATTTTTGCCCTTTTCAACATATACGTTTCGTGCAGTAAAGAGCTGTGAAATCTCAACAGGCGCTCTTCCAGTTCGTATCATTTCCGATTCAAGAAAAGAGTTTCCCGAATAGCTCCAGCAAGTCCCCGATGAACCTTGATTCTTTACGGAGGTATTTTGTAGGTTGATGATTTCAGTAAATTTAAAACCGAATTTACTACTGTCGCTTTGGTTATTTTGCAAGGCGTTAACTAAGTTGTCCTGTGCAACAACAGTGTTGCCACCCCCCATAAGGAAAGCGGCTGCCACAACTAGCGCTTTTGTATTTAATTTTAGCATTAAGTATATGTATTTATGAATTATTTTATGGGGCGTAAAAGTAGGGTTTTAATGTAGAAGGCACAAAAAAAACGTTTTTTATACATTTCATACAAACAAACAAAGCCTTGTAACAGAATGCGTTACAAGGCTTTGTAAAATGTTTAAAATATCTTTAACCTACCTTTTACTAAACTTGAATTCTAAAAATGAATCGCTGTTGCCATCTACATTAACAGGCATTTGCAAAGTTAAGGTTTGCTCATCCGCATAAGCAAGATCCAAACGGTAACCTTCCGTTATATTTTTTGCCTTTTCTCCAGGATATAATTTCTTAAACTGGAATTGCGATTCACCACCACCTTCGGGTTTGTAGATCGACCAAAAAATATCTCTAGTCGCACCAGGAGCACACAGCTCTCCATTTGCTGAGAAAGTAATAGTCCCTTTTCCATTTGCGATCAAGTTCCATGTACTACCAATAAAACAATCAATCGGCGCCTCGTCAAAAATCCTTTTCACATTCGCACCAGAAGGAAAATTTTTCTTTTCTACACTATTTAATACCCATTGGCCCTTTACACCACCTTTCCATTGTCCAGACGTAGGAGAAGAAGTCGTTTGTCTAGAAGACGAACAAGCACTAACGAATACAATTAATGCTATAACCAATGTTAAAAGTTTAAGAGTTGTTTTCATTTGTAATTTATTTACTGTTTATTCTATCTATGAGATTTGCAATATAATGCGTTGTATGTATTGATAGTTTACTGTTAATACAATAAAATTGTACATTTGTTCTTGTAAAGCAAGCGTCGACAATAAAATATATCACAAATATAGTGTAAGGGAGTATCATTTAAAATATTCATACAAGAAGAAATTTAATGTAGCGAAAAAACCTTTATACTTTATCGAAAATAAAACATACACGGATGAAAATAATATCCAAAAATCATACCACAAGTAAATTTGTTTCTAAATTACTCGTTAGACTTTTTATACTTTTATTGGCGGCGGCTATTGTTCCCATGTTTGCAGATAAACAAATCGCAGCAAAAATGGAGGCAACTTATGTATATATTGAAAACAAGTGGGTATTCATATTTCCATTAATACTTTTCTTAAGTTTTTTAACGCTGCTGATCCTCACAGGTAGAACCAAACATCAGAAAACCGATTTAAATTGGATGCTTGCGTTGAACACACTTCTTCTTATCATCTACGTCATCATGCTTTTCATTCGTTTAGCCCCAGTGATATACAAGTAACTTAGGAATGACTAAACAAACGTTTTGGAATACCTCCAAATTAGCCTTAAAGCTTGCGGTAACTGCATTTGCACTTTACTTAGTATTTACGAAAGTCAGCCTGAACGACTTAAAAGAAGTTTTCACCAAATCAAACCCCTTATTTCTTTTACTCGGTTTTACTAGTTTTTTTATTTCAATTGCCATATCCGCTTGGCGACTAAACACTTTTTTTAAAGGTATAGGTCTTTATCTTCCCGAAACATACAATTTTAAACTGTACTTACTTGGCATGTTTTATAATATATCGCTACCCGGAGGAATTGGAGGTGATGGCTACAAGATATATTTCCTGAGAAAAAAATTTCAAATAAAAGGACGCAAGCTATTGTCCTGTGTTTTTTTTGATCGTTTAAGCGGTATGTGGGCCTTATGCCTCATCACTGCCGCCTTAGTGATTTTTATACCAAGGCTAAATATTCCAAATTGGGCTCCTATTTCTTGTGTGATCGTGGGTTCAGTAATCTATTATTTTGTCATGAGGCGATTCTTCTCTGATTATGCTTCTCAGTTTATCTTCAAACATTTTAAAGCGTTGGGGGTCCAATCCTTGCAGGTCATTTGTGCTATATGCATTTTATACGGATTGGACTTTGAGGGAAAATTCTCACCGTACCTATTATTATTTTTACTTTCGCAGATCATAGCCGTGGTTCCTTTATCCATAGGTGGATTAGGCGCGAGGGAAGTCGTTTTTATATATGGATCAGATTATTTCAATCTAGATCCGCATAGAGCCGTCCTGATCAGCCTAATTTCCTATTTTATATCAGCCATTATCTCACTTCTTGGATCCTATTTCACTTTTTATCCTAAAGCACTTGGTGAGGAAAAACTTCCTGGCACAAGTGATTTAGATCTAGAAGAAGAATTGCAATAATAATATATCGAATCTTATTTTTCCATAATACGCACTGAATAAAAACATTTAAGCAAGTGATGTGTAATCAAAGAATATAAATAATTTAGGATTATGAATATCGTAATAACAGGAGCGAGTAGCGGTGTTGGTTTCGAAGCCGTATTAGAATTAATACTACAAAATGATCATCATGTGGTAGCCTTGGCCAGATCACATGATAAACTTAAAAGGCTTTATGAAATAGCTAAAGGACTTAATCCTGATTGTAATATATATCCAGCGAGGTTCGACATTGTGCACGATGACTATGAAACAGGTCTTTTACCTTTTATAAATGAGAAGATTGGTCATGTAGATATATTAATCAATAATGCAGGCATTCTGATTAATAAACCTTTTATGGAAATCACAACGATAGATTTTGCCGAAATGTTGCAAACCAATGTGTTGGGACATGTAAAAATGATTAAACAATTGGTACCCATCATGCCGAGTGGCAGTCACATCGTGAATATCGGGAGTATGGGAGGGTTTCAAGGAAGCATAAAATTCCCTGGGTTGGCTGCCTATTCTGCAAGCAAAGCCGCTCTACACACACTTACCGAATGTTTGGCCCTCGAACTAGCTGACAAAAAAATCAATGTTAATTGCCTAGCTCTTGGTTCTGCACAAACAGAAATGCTGGAAAAAGCGTTTCCAAATTATGAGTCGCCAATTGCAGCTTTCGAAATGGGCAAGTATATTGCTGATTTTGCTTTAACAGGGCATAAATTTTTCAATGGGAAGATATTGCCTGTGGCGGTCACAACACCTTAAAGACGTTATCGTGAATCGAGATGTGTTCCCATTAGCTGACGGATTAAATCATAAAGACTCACCTAACGTTTTAGATCTCATTGATGCTTAAAAAGTAGACAACATCAATAAAAAAATAAACAAATAATATAAGGATGAAAAAGCTATTCAATTTTGCTCTCTTACTACTTACATTCCTTTTATTTTTTTGGAATTGCCAAAATAATGAGGAAAATAAAACCGAAGGGAAAACGACTAGTGAAAACGAAAAACAACCTTTGGCAGACTCAAAGACGCTCACATTACCCTTTGTTGCCGTTGTGAACGACAAAACCGACAAGATAGAAATACAAGAAAATCCACAGAAGAGCACCGTTCCGTTAAACAAAGAAGAATTGGCCGAAGCGTTAAATATCAAATATCCTGAAATCCACTTAGAGGTTAATAAAATCAGCCATGACACCTTGCAGGTTACTATACCAAATGCGATTTATTTAACCCAACAGGCCGGCACCACGGGCGCTTTAACCTATTTAGCTGAGGCCACCTTCGCATTTACTGAGCTACCTGAGGTTAAAGTAGTAACCTTCTCCTTTAAAGAGGGAGACCACGCTACACCTGGATCATATTCACGCAGCAGCTTCGACAAAAAGAATATATAACGGCAAAAGGCTGTCTGAAAACACCACCTTATTATCATTTCGATTGAAATTAACGCTTAACGGTTTCACTCTATTTTGGTAATTTACAAATAAATCAGTCAGTTGTTCCGCCAGGTTATATCGATATGGATAAGGAAATGAATTTAGACCGCCTTTACTACTTACTACTTTGCTATATCTTGCTCAATATTCCGACTTACTTTATACACTTCGTTCACAACAACTTCGGTGATATAACGTGTTATTCCCTCTCGGTCTACATAGGTTCGATTAATCAGCTTGCCCTCTATGGATATTTCACTTCCTTTTTCTAAACTCTTCTCGGCAAAAACAGCTTGTTTACCCCACAACACCAAGTTGTGCCAGTGTGTATCTGTTAGCCACTCCCCCGCATGATTTTTATACCTTTCATTTACAGCGATAGCAACCCTTGCTAAGCTTTTATTATCACCAAATTTTTTAATTTCCGGTTTATTCCCCAAAAATCCTGTTAATCTTACGCTGTTCTTTAATGTACTCATAATTACAAATATTTTTGTTTAACACTCAAAAAGTTATACTGCAAATATCAAGGGGGTCCTCGCTATTAATCGTATATTAAACGGATATAACCGTTTATATCCGTTTTTAATCGGCTACAAAGCTTATATGCACTATTTTTTTACCACATCCCGCTTACATGCCAATTGCATATAAGACCAATTTTATCTAAGTTTGAGAAAAAAATAATATGCAAGATCCTATCACATTAACATCTGTTGCTGAATTTCATAAAACTTTTAAACATCCTATTTTAACGTCTCCCACAATACCTAGCGAGCAGCGATGCAAACTAAGAGTCTCTCTTATTGCGGAAGAACTAAAAGAACTGGAAGAAGCTATAAAGGACCAAGATATTGTAGAAGTGGCCGATGCACTCTGTGATATACAGTATGTACTATCAGGGGCGATACTCGAATTTGGATTGGCCGACAAATTCAAAGAATTATTTGATGAAGTTCAGCGTTCTAACATGAGCAAAGCTTGTAAAACCATAGAAGAAGCAGAAGCAACTGTAAAACATTACAATAACAAAGGAGTCGAATGCTATTACGAACAAGAAGGCGATCTTTATTTGGTGTATAGAACAGAAGATCGGAAAACACTAAAATCAATCACTTATTCACCTGCAGACCTAAAACGAATTATAGAACAATAGCCTCTTGTATAGATAACTTCCTTAACTATAAGGCACTAGCCCAGTACAATGAAAAAAGAGCATCATTATCTTTTAACCACTAAATGGACAGGAAATTTAGGCGAAGGAACAAAGGATTATACCGCTTATGAAAGGAGCTTTGAAATTGAAATAAGTAATAAAATCAATATCCAGGGCTCCTCCGACCCGGCATTTAGAGGTGATTTAACTAAACATAATCCAGAAGAACTTTTATTAGCTTCACTATCGAGCTGCCATATGTTATGGTATTTACACTTTTGTGCGGCCGCTAAAATTATTGTTACTGAATATCATGACTTTGCCTCTGGTACAATGATAGAAAAATCCAATGGAAGCGGGCAATTTGTTGAAGTTTTATTAAAACCTCGTGTGATAGTTGCAGAAGTAGCTATGATTTCCAAAGCCTTGACACTGCACCAAAAAGCAAGTGAATATTGTTTTATTGCTAATTCTGTAAACTTCCCTGTTACCCATCAACCTAGTTGCGGAGCCGCTTCGGAAACAATACCTGAAACAAAATTGTAAGTAAAACAATTTTAGCTATTTTTGTATTAAATGGAGAAGCAAAACACTATATTAAATAACTTGCCAAATAAATGCAATATTTATTTGGCCAAGATATTGTTTTGCCAAAAATATTCAGACACCTATTATTTGGAGGACGATCAGGTCACTTCACTTAAGGAATTCCTAACATAAACCCCGAGCTTAATATTTAACACCTTCAAGTTCGGGGATACCACTTCCCGCTATTGTAAATAATTGGAGCAGGCTAATGCTAAGCTCCAAATCATTTATATATAATCATTTTATTTCAAACGATAAATTTCTAGAAAATATGAATCATCTTGAAAACCAAGTAGTGCTAAGTGAAGAAGATTTTAGCCTACTAACTCGGCATGTAAAACCTACCGATAATGAGGAAAATAAAATGTCATTGGCTTATGAATTAGGCCGAGCAACCATCGTGAAGAAGCTTGACGTTCCTAAGGATAGAGTCAAAATTAACTCACGTATCAAAATACAAGATCTGGATAGCAGCTTAATTACTAGTTTTACCTTAGTGGCTCCTGAAAACGCCAATATTAAAGAGCAAAAAGTATCCGTCATCACCCCTATTGGCTCTGCCTTAATCGGTTTCAAAAAGGGAGATCAAGTAGAATGGAAAATGCCATCCGGTATAAAAAGATATACTATTTTGGAAGTCGAATAATACATATTATGGCAGATCGCGAATTTGTAATCTGCCATATTCTTTGTTCAGTTTGTTCATTCTGGCTGATTAACTTGCCTTAACCGATATTATTTTCTATTTTGAATTTAAAATTCCCAATTTTGAAAAACCAAACTGATGAACCGTTATTGTCTAGCATGTAAAATACAGCTCATAGGCCGTTCTGATAAAAAATTTTGTAATGATGCTTGCAGAAGCTTTTATAATAACCAGTTAAATGCGAGTGCTCTAAATTATATCCGCCAGATCAATAGCATTCTTAAAAAGAACAGAAGTATTATGATCAGTTTAAATCCCAACGGCAAAACAAAAGTGTCAAAAGACGACTTAATTAAATTGGGATTCGATTTTAAATATTTTACGCATACGCTAAAAACATCCAAAGGGAGCAGTTATTTATTCTGCTATGAATACGGTTATCTTCTTATTAATCAGGAAGAAATATTATTGGTAAAGAATGAATCTTTGCTCAATCCCTAGAAAAAGTTTTGCGACCACTTTTTTCATCGGCTACATAAGCAGCGGCCCCAACCGCAACAACGGCTGCTATGATCGCGGCGTTCTTTCCTTTAGTTTTTTTATTAAAAAAAACATCCCCTCGCTTATTTTTATAAACTAACATATTACTCGGGTCTATAGATAGCTTTGAAACTTGATTTACGTAGAAATGTTGTTCAAAAACGACGTCTTTTGCTTCCTGCGTATTCTGATTAAGCAAATAAAAGGTGAGATAACTTCGAAATGATAAGGGTGTATTATTAGCCGTATAGTTTCTTATTTTGATCTTCTGTATCGAACCGTCAAATGTCGCCAATTCTACCGCTTGATAACTTGAATCAGCAATATTTTCATAGAAGAGGTTTGCAAGCTTTAATTGTGTTTTCGTTACTTTCGCTTTTGGTGGTATAAACGTAAGCTCCCTTGGAATTTTAGCTGTTCCGCTAAAGCTTCCCGAACTTGTCGATCCACGCCAATCATAAAAAGTTGGATAACTGGTACCCAACGAAGCACTTTTTCCGTTAATTTCCAAATTATCTCCTAAATAACTAGTTGCCTGATCGCCAACTATTAAGGCCGATCGCTGCCAATCTATGTAAAGGGGCTCGTTTAGTTTGTTAAATACATTAATGGTAATGGGAGCATTTTCACCAAAAAAATTATAAGAAATTTGTATAGAGTCATTCTCAAAAGTAAATGTTCCAGTCTCCTCATCTTTTGACAAATCCGGGCTATTCAGTTTACTAACATAATATGTTGAACAGGAGGAAAATATTATACATAATGCTAAAAAGAGAAGAAGTTTATTCATAATTTTAAAATTTAATAATGCTGGTCGGATGTTGATTATTTGACTAGATTTTATTACATTAGTTTAATCTCAGACGATATAAAATGAAATTCTGTTTCCTAGCGTTACTTTGTACAAACTTTGGCATATTATACTTTACCCAAATTCACGGACAAGAAAAATCACCAGATACGCTATTACAATTACCCTCTGCATCTGTACGGGCATATTTAAATACACAACCTTATCTAGCGTTAACAAGCTCTGTTGGCTTAGTCACAAACGATCTACTCAAATTACAACAAGGGAACACCTTGCTTCCCTCGCTAAATACGATTCCTGGCGTACGTATGGAAGAACGTTCCCCAGGTAGTTACCGATTATCAATTCGCGGAAGCTTACTGCGTTCGCCCTTCGGCGTTCGTAATATTAAAATATACCTAGATGAAATTCCGCTGACTGATGCAGGCGGAAATACTTACCTGAATGCGCTTGACCCTTCTGCCATACACAACCTTACCATATTAAAGGGACCGGATGGAAGTTTATTCGGTGCAAACTCGGGTGGTGTAGTACTTATTACACCACAGGGAGCTCAAAACGATGCCAGTTCGCACGGCATGATCGGTATGAGTGCTGGATCATACGGATTATTTCACCAACAAATTAGTGGAAATATAAAGGTTAATCCAACGTATTCATTCGGCTTAAATTATGCCTATCAACGATCGGATGGGTATAGGGAAAACACGGCTAATAAACGTCATTACCTTCAAACGGTGCAACGTTTTAAATACAATCAGGAAAATGAGCTTCGCTTCGTGGGACTTTATTCAACAATGGGTTATCGAACCCCTGGAGGACTTACCGAAGCTCAATACTTAGAAAATCCAAAGCAGGCAAGACCAGCAGCCGGTCCGAATCCGGGTGCATCCGAGCAACAAGCCGCCATATATAATAACACGCTATTAGGTGGTTTGATACACGAGGCGAAGCTAAGCAGCCATCTTAAACATGTAGTTTCTGTTTTCGGCTCTTATACAGACTTCAAAAATCCTTTTATTACGAATTACGAAAAGCGATATGAAAAAAATATAGGTTTCAGATCTTACCTCAATTATGAGTACAACGAAAATCAGGCTTTTACCTGGCGTGCTAATGCCGGCGTGGAATGGCAACAAAATAAAGCAGATATTTTGAACTACGACAATATCAAAGGTAATATTGGGAATGAACAAGCAGGAGATGCCTTAAAAAACCACCAGCATTTCTATTTTATGAGGCTATCTGCAAATATCGTTAAACGCCTAAACATAGAAACAGCGCTTAGCTTAAACTACTATCACTATTCCTATAAAAACTTATTCCCTGAGTCAAGCTTGGCTTATCAAAAAATCACATTCAACCCAGCATGGATGCCCCGGTTTGCAATGTCCTATTTGATTAGCCCTAATTTTAGCTGGAGGGGATCCGTCGGAAGAGGCTTCTCCCCTCCTACATCTGCCGAAGTTAGACCATCTGACAATATTATTAACACTGCCTTACAACCTGAAACAGGCTGGAACAAAGAAACAGGGCTTAGATGGCAAAGCAACAATAATCGCTTTCAAATAGACGCATCTGCTTTTTCTTATCGCATGCATAATGCCATTGTGAGATTAAGCAATGAAGATGGTGCTGAATTTTTTACCAATGCCGGAGGAATTAAGCAACGCGGGTTGGAAGCCGCTGCAAGCGCCTGGATTATACAGCCACAAAAAGACCTCTTTGTCCGTGGATTACAGTTATCGAGTAATGTTACCTGGAGTCATTTCCGATTTAATGATTACATAGATAATGGCAATAATTACTCGGGAAATAAACTAACGGGCGTTCCCGGGAAAGTAATAGTCAGTAGCATTTATTTTTTATTACCTAATGGATTCAGTTTATATGCGCAACATAATTATACCTCATCTATTCCATTGAACGACATAAACACTGTATTTGCATCCAGCTATCATCTTGTGCAAACAAAAATTACCTGGAATGCCCGATTGTTCCAACAATATCAACTCTCCTTATACGGGGGTATCGATAATTTACTAGATAAAAACTATAGTCTGGGTAACGATATTAATGCATTCGGTGGTCGTTATTTTAATGCAGCTATGCCGCGAAATTATTATTTAGGCTTAACATTATCGATTTAAAATTTTGTTTTACCGTCACTAAAGTTTACACAAAAAATATTGCTGCGTAATAAAGGCTAGCAATAAACTCCGGCCAGTATAATAAATTTTCTCAAAGCCCGCGGCCGTTAATCCATGAGTTGTTGCGCGATCTGATTGGAGAAATAAAATTCTGTTTTGATTTGAATGTATATATTGTATATTTGAATTATGTTCTACATAAGAACGTAGAAAACTAAAAAATAGACCTTTTTAAATACTTTTATTTTCGATAAAATATCAGGAATATTTGTTCAACAACTCTTTACCCTTATCTAGTCAACATAACCACAATATAATGTCAAATTGTATGAAGTTCGAAATTAAGAAAATAGTTGCTGTCCCTATTACTATATTGATATTGGGTATGGCCGAAAATCTTTACGCACAGGCATTAGCCAATAATCCCTCCACTGGAAAAACCAATATTCTATTTATAGCTGTTGACGATTTAAGAAATCAGTTAGGGTGTTATGGCGACTCAGTAGCGATAACACCCAATATAGATCGCTTGGCAAAACATGGTATTGTTTTTAACAATGCCTATTGTCAGCAGGCCGTATGTGGGCCTTCCCGTGCTTCATTATTAACAGGCCGCAGACCCGATGCTACCCGGGTGTGGGATTTAAAAACCCATTTTCGCAAGGCCATTCCGAATGCAGTTACACTGCCGCAATATTTTAAACAACATGGTTACCAATCTTGGTGTGTCGGCAAAATTTATCATGACCCTGCAGACCTACAGGATCGTATTTCGTGGTCTGCCCCGGAAATTATGGCAGTAACCGGCACCGTCGGACATAAATATGTACTGGAAAAAAACATGAAAGCCAAAGGTAAAGGAGCAGCCGTTGAATGTGTAGATGCTCCCGACAGCGCTTATGTTGACGGATTGGTGGGCAATGCTGCAATAAAAGTACTTCAGAAGATAAAAGACAAACCCTTTTTTCTAGCCGTAGGATTTCGTAGACCTCATCTGCCTTTTACCGCACCCAAAAAGTATTGGGACTACTACGATCGGAATAAAATACCTATGCCTGAGCAAGCAAAAACACCAAAAGATGCACCAGAAATTGCCGTACACACTTCTGTCGAACTTAGAGGGTATACCGATATTCCTGATAAAGGCCCTATATCTCCAGAAAAAATTCGAGCGTTACGTCACGGTTATTATGCCAGTATGACCTATACAGATACGCAAATAGGTAAACTGTTGGATGAACTGGAAAAACTGGATCTAATGAATAACACCATCATTGTCCTTTGGGGCGATAATGGTTATCATCTTGGTGAATTGGATCTTTGGTGTAAAACTACCAATTACGAATCGGACACGCGCATACCTTTGATTATTGCTGCTCCAAATATTAAAAATAAAGGTGTTCATACCAATGGTCTCGTAGAGCTGGTAGACCTTTACCCTACCTTGGCTGACCTTGCTGGCCTCCCTATTCCAAATGAATTAGAGGGCATTAGTATGGCTCCATTGATGAAAAATACTAAAAAAACATGGAAGAAGGCGGCCTTTAGCCAATTCCCACGCCCATGGATGTACAAAGACCAGCCCGAGGTGATGGGGTATTCGATACGAACCAACGATTTCCGTTATACGGAATGGCGCAACTTTAAGGATGGTAAAGTCCAATCAACAGAGCTTTATAATTATCAGACAAGCCGCCTAGAAAGCAAAAATCTGTCAAAACTAAGGCAGTACGATGAGGTAAAGTCGGAACTAAAGCAATTATTACATGAAGGATGGCAAAAAGCGCTACCTGGTAAAGAATAGCTGACTTATATAAACACCTATTTTTCGGCGACATTATCACTCTTTTTCACCTTTATGAGCAGCAACGACCAAGTTGCCAATAGCAACAGGCCTGCAGCAACGACATAAATCAGAGATAAATTGATATTTGCGTCTTTCAATGCGCCGCCTAGGTATACCATCAATCCACCAGCAATGGTACTTAAGAAGTTCAAAAAGCCGTATGCAGTAGCTACATAACGGCTATCAACTATTTGACGTATAATGGGCATCAAATTTGCATCGCTAAAACCGCGCGCCATACCAAAAATAAAGAGCGCAACAATTGCCGTTAGAAAAAGGGAAGTCCACGACATGAGAATCAAAAAGGGCACCCCGACAGTAAATCCAATCACAATAACTAGTATCCGACTCCTGGGATTCTTCTTGAACCACCGATCGGCCCAAATACCGCCCAAAAGTACACCAATGAACGATCCAATCTGGGGATACAGCGTTGCGGATATCCCGGCGTCACCGAGACCGAGGGAAAATTGGTCTCTTAAAAACGTAGGCAGCCAAGCGTATATCAACCAGTTGGCGATACCAAAAACAACAAAATAAACCAATAACAACAGGTACGAACGCTCACCGATTAGAGATCGTATCGAAGATCCCAATTGAATGGGTTGAACACCGGCAGCTGTTATTTCCTCTGCACCCGCATTATTTTCCTTTTCCCGGTCCCCCAATAGTAATAACAGCATGATGGCGTAACCACAACCAAAAAGGCCAAATACATGAAAACCATACCTCCATCCCCAAAGTTCAGCAATATAGCCACCCACACCGCCAAGTGCCAGGCCAGCATATAAGCCACTGAAATGTATTCCTGTGGCCAAAGAACGGGTCCTTCCAGTATGATAATCGGTAATTAGGGCCAGTCCAGCAGGAATATAAAACGCCTCACTTACTCCCATAACAATCCGGGCGGCCAACATTTCTTCAAATGACGACACATAGCCCGTCCAAACGGTAGCAAGCGACCAAACAGCCACGCTAAAAATGATGACCTTTTTTCGGCTATACCGATCGGCAAGGAATCCGCCAAACGGACTGAGTATACCGTAAGACCATAAAAAAACAGATGTTAGCAGCCCGAATTGCGCATCCGTTAGTGAAAACTCACCCACAATAGGATCGCGCATCGTTGTAATTAATATCCGATCAAGATAATTCAAAAAAGCAACGACCCATAGTAGCGCTACTAACATCCAAGGATACCACGGTTTTTTATATAGCGATTGTTTCATTCGTAAATAATTTTTCATTCAATTTTTATCTTGCAGGCACTCACGAACCCCAAAGCGGTTTTTTTAATCCATCAGCCGGCTGTGACTTACTATATTTAAACCCCGAAGGGCTCATGAACACAAATTCAATAGCTAACCAATAGGTTAGCTATTCGTTTGAAATCAGTCTCCACCTTATCAGTATCCAGGTGTTTGCTTGATATTTGGATTGGTATTGATCGATGTATTGTGCACCGGCCAAAGAAGAATGTTCTGTTCATTTTCACGGCCAGCTAAACTGGGAACCTCATCAAACACTACCCCAAATCGAATCAAGTCCCACCAGATTTTACCTTCGGATACGAATTCTTTCTTTCGCTCGTCCAGGATCGCCCGATCTACCTGTTGCGTTGGCAACCCATTGGGATAAAAACCGGCTACACCATAAGCCCGTTCTGCTACGGCGTTAAGCCGTTCAACGGCCAAGAGCGAATTGCCTAGTGCATTTTCAATTTCAGCACTCATGAGCAAGGCGTCTGCGTACCGGTAAACAACAATGTCAGCATCAAAAACGCGGGTTTGGTTCTGCCAGCTACCTGCATATTTATTGATCCATTGAAAGGTTGCATCCTTCGGTGCATCAAAAAACGTTTCAAAACTTACATTTGTCCGTTGATCATCTGCATTTTCCGACAGAAAATCCTTATACTCATCCGTCAAGAAAATCCATTGCTGATGACTCCCCACCTTAATGGGATTTTCTACGTATTGCGCTGAGATGTATTGCAAAGGCACTAGGTGATCCTCCGGATAGCCCCCTGTATATTCATCCATTACGTAACTCCATGCAAATACGATTTCCTGGTTAAGTTTATTACTGAACACATTTGAAAAATTGGTCATCAACGTATAATTGGAGTTATTCACAACGGCATCAATGGCTTGCTTCGCTAAGTTTAAAGCCGCATCGCCTCCCCCTCTCACCTTAGCCATCCACAAATAATAATCGGCTTGCAACAGACTGATTGCGGCCTTCGAGGCCAAATTACGGTCAGTTACGCTTTCCGGCATGAGCGAATTGGCCGCTTCCAGATCCACACGCACTTGCTCGAAAACACGGTCGGCTGGTTCCCGGGAGGGGTAAAGATCTTCCTGCTCGCCGGATTCGAACCCGTTAACTAATACAGGAGCGTCTCCCCAAACACGGCCGATCCAATAATAGCAAAACGCGCGGACAAACAGCGCATTGGCCAACACTTTATTCTTGTCTGCCTCATCCACAAAAGAAATATTCGGTGTATATTTCAAAATGAGATTGCAATCGTTGATCGTTGTATACAGATCTTGCCAATTAGCATGTGTATGCGTACTATTTAGCTGATTTGTAAACGGGTCGCTATAGGTAGCATTGGTAGCCAGGCCTCGTCCCCATAAGCCAGAACGGTATTCTCCCCAAAAAATATAGGCTTCCGCGAATGACGAACGCATTTTATTATATACTCCATACATCGCTGCAGTAGCATCCCCCTCATCTGCCCACATGGCATTCGCCGTAATGGCACTTTTTTGGTTAACATCCAATTTGTCATGGCATGCCTGCATTCCTAGCAAGCCAGCCATTATATAGATAATATAATATTGTTTGATTTTCATGACGCTGTGATTTACAGTGTAATTTTAGCTCCTATCGAAAATCTTCTGATTGGAGGATAGTTATAATATGCATTGCCACTTGTATTACTATACGTAGTGGAAGCTCCTACTTCGGGTGAAATGCCCGTGCCCCGCACGGCGGAGAAATAGTGCAGATTATTACCGGAAAGGGTAAGAACCATGCTTTTTAGACCTAGTTTGCTGTAAACGCTTTCTGGCAGACGGTATTGTAGGGTTACTTCTCGGATACAGAGGTAGTCTCCTTTGTAATTGAAGACATTAGACGTTCTAGAAAAGTTCGAGTTACCCGCATCGGGATCATTCGCCGTAAACCGGGCATATTTGGTGTCATCACCTTCTTGCTTCCACGTCTCTTTCACTCTGTCCACAAGCGTGTAATTATTGGCAAAGGTATTCATGAAATAGCGCATATACGCATTATGGTTGATGGAATGTCCCAATGCCCAATCCACAAAGATATTTAGGCTGAAATTTTTGTAGGAAAAAGAGTTATTTAATCCACCGGTAGTGTGTGGCACGGTTACACCGAGCTCGAATTGATCCATGTTATTAATTCGTCCATCACCGTTACGATCCACCCATTCGTAGTCACCCGGCAGCTTACGCCCACGAATGTTTTTTCCGTCTCCTGGATCCCAACCCCGAGCGCTCTCATCGTATCGTGCATTTGCGGCCTGTTCAGCGTTCTGAAGGATATGATCTACCATATAACCATAATACCTGTACAACGGCTCCCCCTCAGCCGTACCACCATAAGCCGTACCATCGGCCAAAGTGATTCCGCCAATGCGGTTTCGGTCGCGGCCATTGTCGGGCAATTCAAGCACTTTGTTCTTGACGAAACTCCATGTCAGTTTCGAGTCCCAGGAAAAGGCATTAGTCTGAATATTTCGCGACGAAAGTTCCAGATCATACCCATGGAACCGAACCTTGCCGACATTGGTTTGTACGTTATTAAACCCTGATGTATTTGGCAATTCCATACTGAACAGCAGATCTTCTGTGGTTTTGTTAAAATAATCGGCGCTAATTGAAATGCGGTTCTTGATAATATTTAAATCAAACCCAGCATCTAGCTGAGTCGAGGTTTCCCAGGTCAGCTTTCTGTTCTGCATAATATTCGGCAGAATGCCTGCATTTCCGTTATATCGTGCATCAGTGGCGAAGCGACCCAAGGCATCATATAAGCCGATCGAGTTATTGCCCGTTTGTCCGTAACTCGCCCGTAACTTCAAGTAGTTGATCACTCGGCTATTCTGCAGGAAATTCTCGTCAGACATGATCCATCCACCAGATATACCCGGAAAAAAGCCCCAACGATTTTCCTGCGCAAACAACGACGATCCGTCAACCCGAAACGTAGCCATCAGCAAGTACTTTTTCTTAAAATCGTAGGAAAGACGGCCGAAATAGCCGATAAGTACCTGCTTATCAAAATTACTGTCAGCCCCAGTTTTATTTGGTCCGGCCGTCAGTGTCGGTACTTTATCTGAGCTCGCACCTGTGGCACTAGCTGAAAACCCCTTGTTATCGGTCACCTGATAGGAGTAGCCCGCCATCCCAGATACCGTATGTTGACTACCAAAAGTTTCATCATAAGAAAGATACGCATCTAGTTTCGTTCTTTCCAGCTCTCCAAATGTTGCTTTTGTCGTCCGAAGACCACTAAATTCATGGGCTTTCTCAAAATAGTCATATTGCGTAACGTGACTATAGTTTGAAACTTGGACATTGGCCTTTAATTGGTCCAAAATCCGGTAATTTAAACCACCGATCAATGAAAGCCGGCGATCCTTGTTTGCTACGTCGCGCGTATAATCCCACCAAACGGGATTTGGTGAACTTGCATTGTAGCCCGGTGTTGGTCGTCCGTCAGCATAATACACTTTTTGGGTAGCAGGTGTCGCCAATCCTCTTGCTATCACATTCATCTGATTCTCAAATTCGCTCGAACGCGTTGATGAAAAATCGAAAGCCGTATTTAACGTAAGTCGGTCTGAGATTTTCGCATCCGTCTTTGCACGCGCACTATAGCGAGAGTAACCAGTACCCAGGGCTACACCACCATCATTTGTATAACCACCACTTGCCGCATACCTGAGAAATTCGTTACCACCGTCTACACCAAGGTAATAATTTTGCCAAAGCACCTCACGGAACATCAGCGATTGATAATCGTTATCTTGGTAGATCAACGTCTTACTTGGATCCAGTGGGTCGGGCATAGCACTGTACCCTGCGGGTATGGTTTCACCTTCCCGCAGGTATCGAGTGGAATAAAGAGAAGATTCGTCATTGCCTGAGCTGGCCGAATATCCCGAAGCGCTATTGTATTCTGGGGTCGGGCTCAAAGCCACCGCCGGCCTCACTGTATTGATATAATCTCGTGCATTCATGAAATCGATCAATGTCTCTGGCTCCTGATGTGCAAGGCTCACATCGAAAGTGATTCGCGGTGTCTGCAAGGAAGAACCTTGTTTGGTGGTAATTAACACCACTCCATTGGAAGCCCGCGATCCATAAATGGCAGTAGAAGCAGCGTCTTTCAGCACTTCAATTGATTCCACATCATTAGGGTTGATGCCCGAAAAAGCTCGCTCTACCCCATCCACCAATACTAATGGGTCGTTAGATTTATTAATAGACGAACCGCCCCGTATCCGGAAAATCGCGTCTGCGCCCGGCGTGTTATTAGATTGGTACACCCGTGCGCCAGCAATTTTTCCCCTTAATCCTTCTCCTACCGTGCTAATGGGAATGTCACGCAAGACCTCACCTCCGATCTTCGTAATTGCAGAAGTAATCGTCCTGCGGGATTGTGTGCCGTACCCCACCACTACTACTTCATCTAAACTTTCATGTGCTTCGGCCAGCGTGATGGCAACCTCATTTGACGCTGGTATGGGAGTTTCTTTTGTCTCAAAACCAATGATTGAAAAAACAAGCGTTCCACCCGAAGAAGGAACCTTAATGCGAAATGCACCGGCTTTATTCGTATTGGTTTTTACATCGGAACCCTTGAGTGAAACCGTCACCCCTTCTAGCGGATTTCCGTCAGCCCCACTGACGGTACCTGCAACCCTTCTATCCTGTGCTACTGCATGTTGCGTTGAAAAAACAATGCAACACAGGAAAATAATAAATAACAAACTGACCTTCATAACATAGCGTTAATTTAATAATTGGAAATTGGTTATTATGTAGAACATATGAACAAATATAAAAGACTTAGTGCCACATTTCAAAACTTTTAGTTAAAAAAAATAAACTGGTTTTTTAGCAAAGTACTGCGGTAGCGTCCGCTTTAATAAAAAAACTACCTGCTTGCCAACTTCCCGATCACGGTCATTAAAATCATCGGTATCAAACAATCTTGCAGATAAGCTCTTTCGAAATAATGGTTATATATTTAGGCGTTTATAGCATATTTTCAATGAATAGCGACTGTATTCAATGGTTTATCAATTCCTTTAATTCCAACCGCTTTAATACGAGCGACCAGCTATCGGTAGGTTTACTTTTGGCTTCAAACAAGCAATAAACTACCCCGTCGGGGCTCACAACAATATCTGAATAACCAGAAATCCCTTCATTAACCACCTGCTCAATTGGCCAAGTCTTACCATCGTCGTCGCTCAATTTCAGTGTAAGGTTCTGCCGTGGATGCTTTGGTATGTGTTCGCTATCCGGGTTCAAGAAGAGTAAATAATTTTTTCCCCCGTATCGTGCAGCTATAATGCTCGACATACAGATTGGTTCAAACAATGTTTCATCATACGCTGGAGCAGTCCACCCTGATATCCCGTTCTTACTGAAGCTAACACCTTTTCGCCTTTTGTCAGACTCATTACGGATGCTCAGCATTACCCTGCCGTCGAAAAGTTGCACGGCCATCGTCTCGCTTGGATTTTGAAACCCTTCAACCTCAGGAATCATGGATCCCCGGCGCCACGTTTTCCCGTTGTCGTCGCTATAAATAGTCGCAATACGAGAAGGTCGATGGCTCCTATGCGGTTTTATCTTATCCGAATTGGCAAGCCATATAGGCACCAATAACCGCCCATTTTTAAGCTGTATCGCATGTCCCGGGGAAGGAGCCAGCACCTTCCATTCGTAATCCTGCTTAAATGCTTCAAACGTTGATGTAATGTTTACCGCTGGCGACCAGGTGAGCCCGTCATCAGTGGATTGAATATAGTATGCGTAAGCATAGTCCCGTTGGTATAACAGATGGATCGTACCGTCATCGCCCACGATAGGGGCGGGATTATCTGTAGGCTTCCCCCCCGCACGTTCAGCAACTACCTGTGCTGCACTCCATGTTTTACCTCCGTCTTCACTCCGTCGCAGTAACAAATCCATGTCTGCCCAGTCACTTGCACTTTCTATCCGCCCTGCAGCAAATGCAAGAAGTGTTCCTTTTTTTGTAAGCACCAACGCCGGTATGCGGGTAGATGAATATTCCCCTTCCCTTGGCTCAAATACAACTACTTCTTCCTTTTCTTTCGCTGCTGTGATCTGGGCCGTCGCACCATTTACCTGCGCCGCACAGATCACCAATACAATCACTTGAAACCATTTTCTTATTTTACAAATTATTGAGAACATCATAAATATAAATTTAAGTCAGTCAAACAAATTTTAGATATACGGCGATTCTACCGGTTTCTAAGATTGGATTCAAGAACATCAATTCCTCTATTGAGCAAGAAATGGCAAAATGAACCAAAAGCAGACAAGATATAAGGGTGGTACATTCGTTGATCATGTTAGGCAATTAAAGTTGGTTTTTTAGTTCTTATGTAGAACATATTTACAAATATAGATAGTTCCAACAGTTCATGCAAATTAATTTAATTTTAATTATAGATTGCTTTCAGCCATTTATGGTGATGCATTTAGGCCCGATAAGCCATTTTACGAAAAACCCAAAATTTAACCCTCCCCGCTGCATACCACCTATATATTCAGTAAAAACCGTCGCGAAAAACTCCTTTGCTCGGGTCTTATTTTTTTGCTTTTTCATATGCAAGATTGATTTCGGGCAACTGTACACCGGTTTGACTTCTCCATTTTTCCAGCATCTGTTGGAGAGACGCTGCGAGTTTCATCTTTGACCGGGCCAAATTATGCGATTCTATCTGATCAGCTTTCAAATCGTAAAGTTCTAACGAACCATCTTCCAATGATTCAATCAGTTTCCAGTTGCGATACCGGATTACACTGAGCGGAGCCGATGGATTGGGATGACCGGTACCGACATAGTTCGGGAAATGCCAGTAAAGAGCGTCCCGTTGCAGTGCCCCCTTCTGCTTAAGCACAGGAACCAAACTGACACCATCCCGGTGTTGGTGAGGCATTAAGGGTAAGCCCACCATATCCAACAAGCTCGGAAAGAGGTCGGTCGTGATCACTGGCTCTTCCGAAACCAATTTCCGGTCGGTCACCCCCGGCCAACGAATAATCAACGGCACCCGAATTCCTCCTTCATAGAAGTTGCCTTTGTTGCCACGGAAGGGATAATTCGACGTCTGCTTCCCATGTCCTCCATTATCAGAGGTAAAAATGATAATAGTATTTTCCGTCAGCCCAGATGATGCTAATTTTTTCATGATAGCCCCCATGCTGGCGTCCACACTTTCGATCATGGCGGCATAAGCGGGTTTCACATGTCCTTTCAATGAGTCCCGAACCTTATGTTCATAATGCGCCTGAATATCTTTCTTCGCTTGAATGGGTGTATGCACGGCATAGTGAGATAAATACAGAAAAAAAGGTTTATCAATATTACTTTCTATAAAACCAACCGCCTCAGCGGTCAATCTGTCAGTCAGATATTCTCCTTGCTCACCATCGGGCAAGGTATTCCATTCCACCCAAGGATGCCCTTTCGCCATCCGCCACCTGCCATGGTACGGATAAAAGTATTCACCCGTATGCCCGTGATTGTTGCCGCCGATGTTGACATCAAATCCCTGGTATTCAGGATAGTAATCCGGATCCTCGCAGACATGCCATTTGCCGATACTGGCAGTGGCATAGCCGCCAGCTTTCAGTGCTTCGGCGATGGTTACTTCCTCCAACGGAAGATTCATCACATAATCCGCATCTTTCAATTGAGTACCCTTCCCCCCGTTAATACGTTTGTATCCTTGAATAGGAATAGCATGGGTAATGTGTAACCGTCCAGGATTTTTGCCGGTGAGTAGACTTGATCTTGTTGGCGAACAAAGCGTACTGCTGGCGTATGCATCGGTAAATCGCATCCCAGATTCGGCCAGCCGATCGATATGAGGGGTTTCGTAGTAATCACTACCATAGCAACTCACATCGCTATATCCAAGATCATCGACAAGAAATACAATGATGTTCGGTCTTTGCAGGGACTGGGCAATGCCGGTACTAAAGTGACTTAGAATTAGCAGCAGCAATGCCGCCGTAATGAGTGGTTTTTGGTTTTCCATCTTCATAATGGTGTTTATTTAGCCGCAATATCCTTTTTGGAATATGGCCGTTCGTCTTCCTTTATCGTATAGGTTTATTTGCTTCCATGTCCATATTATGTAGAACATATGAACAAATATAAGCACTTTGTTTCCGAACCTACAAATTTTATCAAAAAAACAAAAAGCCGTCATCACAACAAGCATCTAATAGCTCACGAAATGCTTTGATGAAGTACAGGACATATAGCGAATACGTATCCTTCAGCTACGGAAGATGTACTAGAAAAAGGTACATAACACCTAGGTGAAAGGTACGTGAAGGGTACGTGATACGTGAGTAAAATCAGCCTAGTACATGAGGTGTCCTATACTGGAATAAGATAAAAGAAAAAACAAACTAAATTACTTGAGGTACTTATCGATTAGTTGAGCAACCTTTAAGGAAGCACCAGGCTCACCCATAATTGCCGTCAATGCATCGTAATCGGCAAGAACACGCTCGCGATAAGCTCGGTTGTTGAGCAATTGATCTAACTCCTCAGCAATCGCATCGTAGTGAGCAGCATGCTGTATGAGCTCTTTCACTACTTCCCTTCCCATAATCAGGTTAACCAACGATATATAATTGACTTTTATCACCCGTCTTGCGATCGCTATAGATATCGCATTAGCTTTATACACCACCACCTGCGGAATATGAAGTAACGCGGTTTCCAATGTGGCCGTTCCGCTCGCCACCACAGCGGCCACGGCATTTTTCAACAAATCGTAAGTTTGGTCGAAAATAATAGGAATTTCAATTCCATGCATAAATTGCTCATAATAATTCCGATCGAAGTTCGGTGCACCGGCTATCACAAAATGATGGCCGGGAAATAATTTCACCACTTTCATCATCTCAGGAAGTAGTTTGCTTATTTCCATCTTTCTGCTCCCCGGCAACAGGGCGATAATGGGTTTATCGGCTAAATTATTAGCTTCTTTGAATGTCTTGTTAAACGTATACTGGCTCACTGCATCTAACAAGGGATTACCTACATAATCCACTTTCATACCCCATTTATCATAAAAATCCACTTCAAACGGTAGGATGCAAAAGAGATGATCTACTATGCGTTTAATTTTCTTAACTCTTTTGGTGTTCCAGGCCCATACCTTAGGTGAGATATAGTAAAACACCTTTATATTGTGTTGCTTTGCAAAAGCGGCAAGCTTAAGGTTAAATCCTGGAAAATCGATTAAGATCAATGCATCGGGGCGGTGTCTAAGTAAGTCTGCTTTTACTTTCTTCAAGTTTTTTAAGATACTACTAATATTTAGCAATACCTCTATAAATCCCATAAACGACATTTGCGAAGTATGCAACACAGCTTTTTGAGTACTTGCAGCCTCCATTTTGTCACCTCCAACTATACGAAAGGACGCATTTGAATCTTGTTTCTTTAACGCGTATATAAGGTTTGCTCCGTGAAGATCGCCAGAAGTTTCACCTGCTATAATATAATAGTTCATTGAAAACTCATTTAATAAATATTTTCTATCCAGCAATTACCACTTATTTTCCATTTTTCAGAAAGGTCTAATCACTTATGCTAAATAAATGCGTGTGTTCATAATACCTTTTTAAATAGGAGTAGTAATACTAAACCTAAGAAAGTAACTGCCATCATTCCACCGCCTGACTTGGTTAGTCCTTGTTTATAAAAATATCGTAATATAAGCAGATTTGCAACCGCAGCGATAGCGTATAACGTCAACGGTTTGCTAGTAAAATAATCACCCAAAGATGAATGTTCGGTCAGTAAAAAGGCCGTTATTGGCGCGATAGCACCCAATAGAAAGCCCATAAAAAAGTTATTTCTCTTAAACATATTATGCTAGCGCCTAATCCTCAACTATTCATTTCAAGGATAAGCAATGTCAGACTATTCTTACTAGGCTATTTTACATCAAAAGACCACGAGTTTAACTGTGGTATAGCATGATGAGCTGTCATATCAAATTGAGTTGGTACCAATGAAGCGAAGCCTTGATTAAGTGCCCATACATCGGTATCTTCCCCTCTATCATTTAAAACGAATTTGCCCGTTAACCAATAATATGGTCGATTATACGGATCCATTCGTTCGTCAAATTCTTCGGCCCATTTAGCATTCGCTTGTCGGCATACTTTCACTCCTTTTATTACTCCCTGCGGAAAATTCACATTTAGCAGCGTACCTAACTGGATGCCATTTTTTAATACTTGTTTAGCTATTTCTCGAACAAAAGGTCTACAATTTTCGAAATCTGCATCAAAAGTATGGTCGTCATAAGAAAAACCAACAGATGGAATGCTCTCAATAGCTCCTTCAACTGCTGCCGACATCGTTCCGCTATATAGTACATTGATGGAGTTGTTAAGGCCATGATTAATTCCAGAAACACATAAATCTGGCTTATGTCCTTTAAAAATTTTGTTCACCGCTAGTTTAACACAATCAACTGGCGTACCAGAACATTTATACATCTCTACACCTGGATAAATATTTACCGGCTCCACACGAAGTGGTTTACCAATAGTAATGGCATGTCCCATGCCGGATTGGGGGCTATCAGGAGCAACAACTACTACTTTCCCCAATTGCTGCATCTCTTCTAATAAGACCTTAATACCGGGTGCTGTTATTCCATCATCATTAACTACTAATATAGTTGGCTTTTGCTTACTCATGTTGCGAAGATACTAACATTCCCTTTTTGCTTGAAATAAATATCTATTTAATAACCTGAAAATAAAACAGAGGATAACCATTTGATTATCCTCTGCAATTATCTGTAATGATTTTTATACTAAAGATTATTCAGCCAATCGACTACCTGATCTCGAGTCTTCCCTGTCTTTTTTTGTAGGCGCCCTACTAATTCATCTTCTTTTCCTTCTTCATACAATAAATCGTCATCTGTTAAATCGGCATAAGCTTGTTTCGCTTTTCCTTTAACCTCATTCCACATACCTTTTAACTTTAAATTTCCCATTTTTATCAGTTTTTTAATAAGTAATAAAATTTGTTCGTTTATAGTTAAACAGCCTAGATAATAAATTGTTTGACGATACGATTCTACTTATTTTTCATTTCTTGTGCACCTTTTTTTATTTCCTCTACCACTTCAGGATCCAACAACGTTGTGATATCTCCTAAATTGGAAGTATCACCCTCCGCAATTTTACGCAAAATACGTCGCATGATTTTACCTGATCTCGTTTTTGGCAACCCACTAACGAACTGAATTTTATCGGGCTTAGCAATCGCCCCAATGATACGTGATACTGTTTTATTAATATCTCCACGCATTAAATCGGCATCTTTTAAATGTTCGCCTGCAACTACAAAAGCATATATCCCCTGCCCTTTTATCGCGTGCGGATAGCCAACTACGGCAGACTCGATGACATCGCTATGTCTATTAATGGCATCTTCCACTTCAGCAGTACCGATGCGATGTCCTGAAACATTTAATACATCATCAACACGACCAGTAATACGATAATACCCATCTTTATCTCTTAGACATCCATCTCCTGTAAAGTACATGTTTTCATAGGTGGAGAAATAGGTCTTCTTGCAACGTTCATGATCGCCATAGGTAGTTCTTAACATCCCCGGCCACGGAAACTTAACACATAAGTTTCCACTTACATCATTCCCTTCTATTTCCTTGCCATTCTCGTCCATCAACGCTAGCTGTATTCCTGGCTGAGGAAACATAGCATAACTCGGCACTGTCGGTGTGATCCCCGCAATAGGACTAATGATAAAACCACCTGTTTCCGTTTGCCAATAAGTATCTACTATCGGTGCCTTGCCCCCTCCCACCTTCTCATCAAACCACTTCCACGCTTCTTCGTTAATAGGCTCTCCTACCGAGCCGAGAGTTTTAATAGTGCTAAAATCTTTTCCGTCCACATACTCATCTCCAGCGCCCATTAATGAGCGAATGGCGGTTGGAGCGGTATATACTATATTTACTTTATGCTTTTCTACGATGTTCCATAACCGACCTGCGTCAGGAAAAGTGGGAATTCCTTCAAACATCAACGAAGTGGCTCCCTGCGATAATGGTCCATAAACAATATAAGAGTGACCGGTAATCCATCCAATATCCGCTGTACAGAAATACACATCGCCTTGATCGTATTGAAAAGTATTAGCAAATGTGTAGCCCGTATAAACCATGTAACCACCACAGGTATGAACAACCCCTTTAGGGCTTCCAGTGGAACCAGATGTGTAAAGGATAAATAGCATATCTTCCGCATCCATTTCTTCTGCTGGAACATGTGGATTTCCTTGCGTTTCTACTTTCTTTATTTCATCTTCCCACCACACATCACGCCCTTTTATCATTGATACCGGCGTGCGGGTTCTAGTAAGTACGATTACCTTTTCTACTGACTTACATTGTCCCAAAGCATCATCAACAATGTCTTTCAGTTCAATAACCTTAGTACCTCTAAAACTTCCATCAGCGGTAATCACTAGATTACATTGCGCATCATTTATTCTATCGGCAATAGATTGAGCAGAAAAGCCACCGAACACCACCGAATGGATAGCCCCTATACGTGCACACGCAAGTACCGCAACTGCCAACTCTGGTACCATCGGCAAATAAATGCATACACGATCGCCTTTTTTAATACCATTGTTTCGTAAAACATTCGCAAATTGCTCTACGTTAAACAATAGTTGTTTATAACTTAAAATACGATAACTTTCATTTGGATCATTAGGCTCCCATATAATAGCAGGCTTATCTCCTAATTCTTGAATATGTCTATCCAAGCAATTCTCGGTTATATTAAGTTTACCTCCTTCAAACCACTTCACAGACGGACCCTTAAAATCCCATGAAAGCACCTTGTTCCATTTTTTTCGCCACTTAAATTCTTCAGCTATTCCCGCCCAAAACTCTTCGGGTCGCTCCACACTTTTTTTGTAGGTTTCTTTATAATCCTCGAATGACCTTACTTTTAAATTCATTACCGTAATTAGTTTAGTTTATGTTTTGTTTATACTTAAATGCGTCGAAATCAAAGCAAACTCAAAAAGCCTGTATATCAAACTCTTCTAATGGTTAGCTAAACATTATTTGCTAATTTTGCGCACCCAAGTTAGTAATCTTTACAAGCCTTTCCAAAAGATTACGCAACAAAATAATCTAGGTTTTATCAATTTACGCCAATATTTTTTACATTTTTTCGCTATCGTATTCTCCCTTTATTGCATACCAACCAAAAATCAGCAAACCTCCACTGATAATGGGCATTAATACAAATGTGTATACAATAGCCGGAACAAGGTCGTCCGGATTATTGCTTTTAAACTGTGGAATAGCTTGGCTTACTATTAGGTAATAACCGGCTACAAGCGCAAGTATAATCCATAAAATTCCTAAATACCTCTTTATACTATTCATCATTCATTGATTTATTAAAGCGTGTTAACCACTTTCTTTGCATTTTTATTGGTAATATAAACAACCCCTATGATAAAACTTACACCTATAATAATAATAGGATACCAAAGTCCTTCTAAATAGGGTTTATCGAAGGGCAACTCTTTGCCGGCTTGTGCTGCCACTGTATTCGCCGTTTGTGCTCTTGCCACCAAATAAGTCGCTACTGTTGGCATTAAACCACCAAAAACACCATTACCAATATGATAAGGTAACGACATGGAGGTATACCTGATGTTTACTGGAAACATTTCTACCAAGAACGCGGCAATAGGACCATAAACCATGGTAACATACATTATCTGCAAAAACACGAGTGCAATCAGCTTCCACATATCCTGATCAGTAAGATGGATGGCAGTAGTGTTTTCTGTATGGACCACCTCCGATGTTAGAGGGCTCAGGTATTCTTTAATAACCTCCTTTTTCTGTGTACCATCTTCATAAATACTATGTTTAGTGGTAATAATCGCCTCTTTCGCCCCATAATCCTCCTGCGTAAGCTTTTCTCTTTTCTTGGAAGTGCTAAAACCTTCCACTATTTCTTGCTTCTTGCTAGTGTCTGCTAAATTGTAGATCTTTTCATAGATCGGCCTATAAGTAATTACCGCTAAGATCATCCCCGTCATCATAATGGCTTTTCTCCCTACTTTGTCAGAAAGCCAGCCAAAAAAAATGAACAAGCCGGTTCCAAAAAAAATGGCAATGCCTAAAATATAATTAGTTTGATCAAAATCTATGTTGCACACTCTTTGCAAGAAAGA
>DATMSZ010000199.1:0-15102 GCA_035565175.1 Pseudosphingobacterium sp. | reverse complement strand
TTGCCTGTTAATAAATAAACAAGCTTTTGTGTTATGAATATGGAAATACATGCGCCTTCGGCTTCGTTAAGTCCTTACATAAAATCTTATCTTTTTATTGAATCTCAAAACGAATTGCTCAATCGGATCCTACCTGATACCGCACTTGTGATGGCATTCCGGTATAAGGGACAAGTGGATTACCAGACAGCACATGACCGAATAGCCTTACCTTCTTCCATTATTTCGGGCCTAAGAAAATCTTTCCGATTAGTTAATTATGCTCCTAATACCGGCAATCTCTTGGTAATATTTAAAGAGCTTGGTGCTAAGGTATTTATTCGGGAGCCACTTCACGAACTGTTGGATGACAGCATCTCTCTTGCTGACATGACAGGCTATCAAAACTTATCAGCCTTTGAGGAGCAATTGGCTTTTGCACCTACTAATATCCAACGAATAGATATATTGGAACAGTTTCTATTATCCAAGCTAACTTACAGCAAACCTGATGCGCTTATTATTACAGCACTTCATAAAATTCATATAGCAAAAGGCATATTACGGATAAAAGAATTAGCAAATAGTCTTTATATAAGTCAAGATGCTTTTGAAAAACGCTTCAGACGCGTGGTTGGTATTTCTCCAAAACAATTCTGCTATATTGTGCGTATGAAAGCCAGTGTTAATGATGGTTTGAAAGCAAATTTATTGAGCGAGATAGCTTTCAATGCCGGTTATTTTGATCAAGCTCATTTCAATAAAGACTTTAAGCTTTTTACCGGTCAAACACCTAGCGATTTTCTCAAATCTCCCGCCCTGTGGTAAGCGATGTACTTTCTATCGTCAAATACTACCAATCGGTTTCAGGCACAGTTCATGAAATCTAAGTTTAATTACAAATCTTTGTCTTGACTTTTCACGCAATATCTAAGCTTAAAGAAAAACTTATCATTATCTTAAAATAGAGTTCATTATATTTTGCATATTTCACCTTTTAAAAGTTCTTTATGTATTTTGCATAAAAAAGTGACAATGATCAATGTTCGTACATATGCTTTACTCTTAATCAATTGATGAGAAATCTGAAGATCCATTTAAAAGAGCAACATTATTATTTTAAAGAGATACTCGCATTCTTATTTATAATGCTTGGTATTTATTTTTTAAGGCAACAACGTGAAGAACTCTTCAAGGTTAAGCAAACCATTGCATTAACGCATCCATTTTGGCTTTTTTTAGGAATCATATTAGTAGGCATCTATATCTTGCTGCAAGCAATGATGTACATCCATAGCTTTAGGTCGGTGGGGAAAGATATATCAATTAAATTAGCCATTCATCTCTTCTTAAAAAGAAATCTTGTAAGCGTCTTTTTGCCGGGAGGAGGCGTGACTTCCTTGGCCTTTTTTACGAAGGAGATAGAAAGAACAGGCATAAGTAAAACGAAAATCAACTTTGCTTCTTATATCTATGGCATTATAGGCATCGCATCCGTCATTGTGATTTCAATACCTGTTATTGCATTTACAACATTAACTAATAAAACGATCGGCGGCGAATGGGAAACAATTACCATCTTAATCATTCTGTTGGCACTAATAGCTTTTGTCAGTAAATCCATCTATACCCAAGGATATGTATATAAGTTTATTATACGTTATTTCCCTGCTTTGGAAACCATAATTGAAGAAATTCAGAGCGGAAAATTCAGTAAAAAACATTTATTGTATACCTTACTATATTCAACCTTTATAGAAGTCGTAGGCATCATGCATCTGTACATTGCCATGGAAGCACTCGGCATAAATGGTAACCTGACGGCGGCTGTCGTAAGTTATGTGGTTGCCACCCTCTTCTTAATTTTATCACCTTTTATGAGAGGGCTGGGAGCGGTTGAGATTTCGATGGTATATGTTTTAAGTAAATTCAATATCGACAAGACATTTGCCATTTCGGTTACTTTCCTTTATCGCTTATTTGAATTCTGGCTCCCACTAGTTGCAGGTTTGGTTAGCTTTCTTTTTCAAAAAGGTAATCTTATTCTAAGGGTTTTCCCGTCTGTTTTATTATTTGTTTTGGGGATTGTTAATATTGCATCTGTCCTTACGCCCGCAATCGCTAGTAGATTAAAAACACTACATCAGTTTATTCCGAATGATACCATACATTTCTCCAATTACATGGTACTGCTCATTGGCTTTCTTTTAATGATTTGTTCAGCATTCTTAATAAAAGGCTTAAGAAATGCGTGGATTATAGCTTTGTCATTAAGCGCTTTGTCGCTTATAGGCCATATAGCCAAAGCCATTGACTATGAGGAAGCCTCTCTTGCTCTTTTCACACTAATCACATTAATTGCTACCTATAAACAGTACTATATCAAGGGGGATAGAAAGCTTCAAAATTTCAGCGTGGGTACCTCTTTCATTATCATTACATCTGTACTCATATATGGAACAATTGGATTTTATCAATTGAAATCCAATCATTTTAATGAAGATTTTACATTGGGCGAATCTATCATTAACACATTCGCTTGCTTGGTTTTGCTTGATACCACTTACCTAGACCCACAAACTGAGTTTGCAAAGCTATTTATATACTCCATTAATATTTTTGGAATTACGGCAATCTTACTGCTATTCTATTCTTTTGTGCATCCATATATTTTCCATTTAGCCCATAACGAAGAGGAAAGGCAGAAGGCAGATAACTTAGTGAAGTTATACGGTAAATCTGCCGTTGATTATTTTAAAGTAGCTCATGATAAGTTTTTTTTCTTTTCTTCTGAACCAGCAGGAATGATATCTTACAAAATCGCTAATAGCTATGCCATAGTCTTACATGAACCTATATGTGAAACAGATGATTCTGGCAAACGAAAAATTATAAGTTCATTCGAAACATTTTGCCAACAGAACAGCGTAAAGCCTGTTTACTATAGAGTGGATGAAGAAAATCTACCATTCTTTATAAGCATGAAAAAAAAGGCGCTTCCGATAGGCCAGGAAGCGATTGTAAACCTCCGCGATTTCACATTGGAAGGTAAAAGCAACAAGTCTTTAAGAAATGCACTGAATAACGTTCAGAAAAAAGGTTTTGTAACCAAGGTATACGCCCCTCCCATAAAGGACGGATTGCTACAGAAACTAAAATATGTGTCAGACAACTGGCTTCAAAGCTTGCACCGCGAAGAAATGGTTTTTTCCCAGGGGATGTTTGATGAACGCGAATTAAAAAACCATACCATCATTACTCTAGAAAATAATGATGAGAAGGTGCTTAGTTTCTTAAACATTATACCAGACTACGTCCCTGGGGAAATTACATACGACCTTATTCGAAAAACTGCTGATGCTCCAAATGGCAATATGGACTGCCTCATAGTCGCGCTTATTGCCTATGCCAAAGAAAATGGGTTCCAAACACTTAATATGGGCCTGGCCCCTTTTTCTGGTATTGGTAAGCCGGAAGATATTCCGCAAAGAACCATTAAATTTGCATACGAAAAATTACAGCAATTCAAACACTATAAGGGCTTAAGAGATTTTAAAGATAAATTTGAACCTCAGTGGCAGACAAAATATCTTGTATATAATAACGATTATGATTTGTTACACATCCCTTTGGCATTGAATAAAGTAATGCGTGCTTGATTTATTTCATAGCAAAAGTTTTATTTTACTTCAAAATTTATACAAAATTGTCTGCTAATTTGCTTCTTATTAGCAAATTGTGCTTCATATCGGCACTTATTAGCTAATTTTAATTCAATTTAAAGAAGCGCTTTATGAAAATACTAGCTATAGAAGACAATAAAGAACTCGCCAGCAGCATATATGATTATTTGGCGCATGAAAATTATATTTGCGAATTGGCTTATAGCGCTTCGGAGGCACGCGAAAAGTTATTATTTTATTCTTACGACTGTATTGTGCTCGATATCATGCTACCCGACGGAAATGGATTAGAATTATTGAATTTTATGAAAGCTGAACATATATCCGGTTCTATACTCATTGTCTCAGCAAAGGGAGCTTTGGACGACAAAATACGAGGATTAGAAAGTGGTGCAGATGATTATTTGACAAAGCCATTTCATCTACCCGAATTACATGCGCGCCTTCGAGCCATACATAGAAGAAAGAATCTGGAAGGCAATAATATTGTTTCTTTTAAAGAAATAGCGCTGAATACAAATACCTTTGAACTAAAAATCAATGGTAAAGGTCTAGATACTACAAGAAAAGAGTTTGAGCTATTATTATACTTTTTGGTAAATAAGAACCGAGTATTATCTAGGCAGGCAATCGCTAACCACCTTTGGGGAGACTACACCGATAATCTCAGTAATGTAGATTTTGTTTATCAACATGTAAAAAATCTTCGAAAAAAAATTAATCAAGCAGGTGGAGCGGATTATATTGATACAATCTACGGATTAGGATATAAATTCAATGCTCATTAGTAAAATTAAGCAAATGAAATTAGCAGATAAATTTACCCTCTGGTTCCTCGGGATTATATTGTTGGTAACACCCATCAGTATGTTTACCACGTTGAGCAATATCAGAAGCCGTATTGATAATTCTGAAATAGAAAGACTCAAAGCCGTTAATAACGAAGTGGCCGAACAATTAAGAGATGGGATTGCGCCCGACAAATATTCTCAAGGAAGACCAATCATCATTCTGAAGATCGATAATGGGCTTCCTCAAAAGGAGGTGCAGGTACAAAAGCAGCAATGTGACGGTACGACTGCTTTGAACGAGTGTCGTATTACTGTAAGTTCTTACTACATGATAAATGGGACGAATTACAAAGTGTCATCTTACAATTATGTCACACAGTCAGCGCATATTTTAAAAGGTATGCTTTTCACGGCCATTCTTAAAACAATGATAATTGCCCTGATAGTATTACTTACGGTACGCTGGGTGTCAAAAAAAATCCTTTCACCATTTAACCTAACATTAAATAGCATTCAAAAATTCAGTATTAAGAAAAGGCAACCCTTGGCATTGGCTGAGACAAATACTAAAGAATTTCAAGAACTTAATCAGTTTCTAAAAAAAATGGCTGATAAGGCCGTGATCGAATACGGTTTGGTCAAAGAATTCAGTGAAAACGCATCCCACGAGTTACAAACGCCACTGGCCGTATTAAGAAGTAAACTTGAGCTTCTTACCGAAACAGATATACAAGTGAATCAAGCTTCTCTTATTGCAGATATGCAAAACGCTATCGAGAAGCTCTCTCGCATAAACCATTCGTTGTTATTACTCACTAAATTAGAGAATCAAGAGTTCGAAGCTACCGACGAAATAAACTTCACAAATTATGTACAAGAGCTCCTCACCATTTATGAAGACAGGATTGCCATAAAAGAGTTAACATTAACTAAAAATATTGATGAGCAGGTATATGTCAAAATAAATCCCACATTAGCAGACATGCTGTTTGACAACTTATTAAGCAATGCTATTAGACATAATATAAAAAATGGCAGCATACATTTACGGCTTAGTAAAACGGGAATCATCATCAGTAATACTGGACCTTTTCCCGTTTTCCCCACTGAAGAACTTTTCCAACGGTTTAAAAAGAGCAATCAATGTAGTAATAGTGTAGGGTTAGGCTTGTCGATTGTAAAAAGAATTTGTGAATTAAATAATTTCAACGTCACTTATATCTATGAGGGTGATTTACATACCCTTGAGGTTCTGTTCTCTGAACATCAATCGCTAAGAGAAGAGAAAAGAGAAAAAGAGGAACCTACAAACAATCAAATTGTTACAATTTAATTAGAATTCTATTACAAAAAAATTGATTTCTTCAAATTCTCTTCAAAATTGATAGCCAATTTCACAAAATATAATAATTGGGTTTAATATATTTTGTGAAAGTTACATTTACAACTGTAAAATGGCATTCCATGTTATGTCTTTTACTATTAGCGTCTACTCTTAATCTTCAGGCACAAGAACAATTATCATTAAAAAACGCCTTAGACATTGCGGTTAACAATTATGGTACAATAAAAGCAAAAGCTAATTATGCTAATGCGTCGTTATCTTCTGTTACACAAGCAAAAAGAGACTACCTACCAAATCTTGTCCTTTCAGGACAACAAGACTATGGTACGGTAAATGGTCAAAACGGTCCATTGTATGGTTTTGGGGGATATGGTGTCGCCTCTTCAGGACTTCCTCTTCCTAATCAGAACTGGAATGCAGCTTTTGGATCGCTTTACCTAGCCAATATGAATTGGGAATTTTTCTCTTTTGGTAAAGCAAAAGAAAGAATCAAGGTAGCAAAGGAAATTGCTAGCAGAGATGATAAGGATCTTCAACAAGAACTTTTTAACCACCGGGTAAAAGTGGCCGCTGCTTATCTTAATCTATTAGCTGCACAGAAACTTACGATATCTTATGAAAAAAATCTAAATAGAGCGGATACTTTCAGAAGAGTTGTCGTAACACGGGCATCGAACGGCCTGATTGCGGGGGTCGACTCTTCTCTAGCGAATGCAGAAGTTTCCAATGCAAAGATCGCGTATACGAAGGCTAAAGATTTTGAACAACAGCAAAGCAATAATTTAGCACAATTGATGGGAGTTCAACCAAGAGAATTTTTGCTGGATACGGTTTTTATATCCAACGTGCCTCAGGGCCTAGAACAGCACATCGATACCAACTGGAATAATCACCCGGTGCTGCAATGGTATAAATCGCGTATAGGGGTGGGAAAAGAGCAGGCCAACTATTTAAAAACATTATACTATCCCTCCTTCTCGCTCATTGGCATATTTCAAACAAGGGGTTCGGGCTTTAGCAGTACATATGCCACCAATCAAAGTGCTTACACGCAAAACTACTTTGATGGTATCAAACCAACGAGGTCTAACTATCTCATTGGGATTGGTCTCACATGGAATATCACCCAGCCTTTCAGAGTTTCACAGCAGGTAAAAGCACAACAATACACTAACAATGCATTAGATAACGAATTTGAATTGGCCAATCAGCAATTACATGCACAATTGGTGCTTGCTGAAACCAAAATTCAAAATGCATTGAGCAATTATAAGGAGGCACCGACACAGGTAAAAGCAGCTTCCGACGCCTTTTTACAAAAATCGGTTTTATATAAAAATGGTTTAACGAATCTAGTAGATGTAACACAAGCTTTATATACGCTTATAAGGGCCGAAACGGATAGAGATATTGCCTATAACAATGTATGGCAAGCGCTACTTTACAAAGCCGCAGCCTCAGGCGATTTCGGATTGTTTGTAAACAAAATAGCTCCTTAACTTACCTTTTGTTATTTAGTTTTAAACATATCCAATTTATATAAAGTCTCTCAGTAAATATTAAATAAATCGTCATATGAATTTGATCCGCTTTGCATTACGTAAACCGATAACCATCATGGTTATTGTAGCAGGGCTATTTTTCTTTGGAATAAAAGCAGTTACTTCCATCAAGATTGATATTTTCCCTAAACTAGATATGCCTGTAATTTATATCTCACACCCTTTTACAGGTTATACTCCAGAACAAATGGAATCTTTTTTTGCGAAAAATTATGTCAATATCTTACTTTATACAAATGGTTTAAAAAGCATCGAGACAAAGAATATTCAGGGCTTGACCTTAATGAAATTGAATTTTTATCCGGGCACCAATATGGCACAGGCCGCTGCTGAACTTTCTTCTTTTACCAATCGGATACAAGCCATTTTCCCTCCAGGCTCCAACCCCCCATTCATTATACGTTTTGACGCTTCTACCTTACCTGTCGGACAACTGGTTATAAGCAGTAAAAAACGAAGCAACAATGAGCTTGCCGACCTTGCGAACACCTATGTTCGTTCTTCCTTTACGTCCATAAGTGGTCTTGTTGCCCCCCCTCCTTTCGGTGGAAATATACGGACAATCGTCATTAAGGCAGATCCAGAGCTCCTGCGATCGCATAACATGACACCCGATCAGCTAGTGGAGGCTTTAAAACTAAATAATCAAACTGCGCCATCAGGAAACGTTCGTGTGGGTGATAAAAATTATATAACGCCCACGAATACCACCATCAAGGATGTGAAAGATTTTGAGAATATTCCACTCTTTAAAAATGGGGTTCAGAATCTGTACCTGAGAGATGTTGCTACTGTTGAAGATGGTGCTGATATAACTTCAGGATATGCTTTGGTTAATGGGAAACGATCCGTTTATTTAAATGTGGCTAAAAGCGCGGATGCGTCTACTTGGGAGGTAGTTAAAAAACTTAAAGAGGCAGTGCCTAAAATACAAAGTCAGCTACCTGAAGATGTACAGGTAAGTTATGAGTTCGATCAGTCTGTTTACGTGATGAACTCCGTAAAAAGTTTATTAACAGAAGGAGCAATAGGTGCTGTTTTGACAGGTTTAATGGTTATTTTATTTTTAGGTGATATCCGCGGAGCACTCATTGTAATTTTAACAATACCAACATCCATCATAGCGGGCGTACTATTTTTAAATCTATTCGGGCAGACTATCAATATTATGACCTTAAGCGGTTTGGCCCTTGCTATTGGGATCTTGGTGGATGAAAGTACAGTAACTATTGAAAATATACACCAGCATCTGGATATGGGCAAACCTAAAGCGCTTGCCATCTGGGATGCCTGTAAGGAAATTGCCTTCCCTAAACTTCTTATTTTATTCTGCATATTAGCGGTGTTTGCTCCCGCTTTTACAATGGGTGGCATACCGGGATCACTCTTTTTACCACTTGCATTGGCAATTGGATTTAGCATGGTCGTATCATATTTCCTAGCCCAGACATTTGTTCCTATAATGGCCAACTGGATTATGAAAGTAAAACATCATAAAAAAGAAAGTGGTGCAGATTTAACAGATGCGGAGGAATTTGAAAGGGCTGGCTTAACTGCGGATGATAAGCACGCACAGGCCGAGCAGAAAATTGCAGCAGTAGAGGCGATAGATCGAAATCATGATGGAAAAATCAGTTTTTTTGAGCGGGTGAGGACACGTTACCTTCGTTTTATTGAACGGTTGATGCCTTACCGCAAGGTGATCGTAGTAGGCTATATCATTGTTATTTGCGGCTTAGCCAGCCTCCTCATGATGCAGATTGGCCGAGATGTATTGCCTAAAGTTAATGGAAGCCAATTCCAAGTACGTCTGCGGGCACCAGAAGGAACTCGAATCGAACAAACTGAGAAGCGAACTAATCAAGCTATAAATTTGATAAAGAAACTCGTTGGTCCAGAAAATGTAGCGATTACCTCTTCCTATGTAGGACTGCACCCCTCGTTATTCTCTACGAGCCCTATCTACCTATGGATGGCCGGCCCGCACGAGGCTGTTGTGCAGGTTGCCTTAAGTGAACATTATAAAACAGATCTTGATGGCCTGAGAGAAAAAATACGAACGACGTTCGCGAAAGAATTACCAGATATAAAAACTTCATTTGAACCAATTGAGTTAACTGACAAAATCTTAAGCCAAGGTTCGCCAACGCCTATAGAAGTGCGATTTTCAGGACGCAATAAGAAATTAAGTGAAGAATATGCGCAGAAACTTATGAAAAAACTTCATGATGTTTCTTATTTAAGGGATATTCAGCTAGGGCAGTCAACCAAATATCCATCTATTAATATAAACGTTGATAGACAACGAGCTGCTCAATTGGGAGTAGACATGAATGATGTCTCTAGAACGCTTACTGCATCTACATCTTCCTCAAGGTATACGGATAAAAATATCTGGATAGATCAAAAGGTTGGAAACAGCTATAGTGTACAAGTACAGATTCCAGAAGCCAAAATGAATAGCATGGATGAAATCAGTGAAATACCCTTATTGAAAAACACCTCTCGGCCAGTTTTAGGAGATATCGCAACGATCACCCATGGTACCACTTATGGTGAAACAGACAACCTCGGGGCTATGCCTATGCTTTCGGTTACTGCTAATATTAATGAACAAGACTTAGGTACCGCCGCAAAAGAAGTACAAAAGGCAGTTGCTTCCCTTGGAGAATTGCCAAGAGGTTTAGATGTCGAATTGATAGGTTTAAGTAATACATTGACAGAAACAATGGACAGCCTTGAGAGTGGTTTGGTGGTAGCCATCATCGTCATTTTTCTTATGCTGGCCGCCAATTTCCAATCTTTCAAAGTATCTGGGATTGTCCTTGCTACCGTTCCAGCCGTGATATTAGGATCAATTGGTTTATTATTATTAACAGGATCTACCTTAAATTTGCAGTCGTATATGGGCATGATTATGTCGGTAGGTGTATCCATATCCAATGCGGTCTTGCTGATAACAAATGCGGAGGAAATACGTAGAACAACCGGTAACGCTCTTTCGTCTGCAACAGGAGCGGCCTCCTTACGGATGAGGCCTATTGTAATGACAGCCTTGGCCATGGTGGTTGGTATGATTCCTATGGCCAGTGGATTGGGTGAAGCTGGAGATCAATCATCCCCCCTCGGTAGAGCGGTTATCGGAGGCTTGATTGCATCTACTTTTGCAGCTTTATTCATTTTACCGTTAGCGTTCGCATGGGGACAAGGAAAATCATCTACACAAAGCGTATCATTAGACCCTGAAGACGAAGAGAGTATTCATTATATCCCTACAATAGCAAAAAAATAAAAAATAAAGATATGAACACCAATAGAATTTTATTGTTATCCTTCTGTTTAGTAGGCTCTGTTTTCCTCCTTTCAAGGTGTGGCACACCGGTACAAAAGGCCGAAGCTGAAAATAAACCGTCATCTAAAGAAGAACCGGCTATTGAAACCTTTAAGCTTAGCACAGGAGAACTGTCATCGACGATAAAAATTCCCGGGGAATTAATTGCGTTTCAACAGGTTGATCTTTATGCTAAGGTAAGCAGTTTTGTAAAAAAGCTTTATGTGGATGTAGGAAGTGTGGTTACGGCAGGCCAGCTCTTAGCAACCATGGAAGCTCCAGAACTAAATTCGCAATTGGCCGGTGCTGAGTCGCGATTAAAATCTCAAGAAGCGGTTTATTTGGCTAGCAAAGCTACCTACCAACGTTTGCTTGAAACGAGCAAAACCCCCGGTACTGTATCGCAGAATGATCTTGATCTGGCACTTGCTAAACAGAATTCTGATTTAGCACAGTTCAAAGCAGCCGAAGCAGCACATCGTGAAGTGGGTGATACAAGAAATTATTTAGAGATCCGAGCACCCTTTTCCGGGATCATAACCGCAAGAAATATAAGCGCGGGAGCATATGTTGGTCCATCTGGCAAAGGTTCTGAAGCGCCGCTATTCACCTTACAAGAGCAAAACAAACTTCGTCTTGTTGTAAGTGTTCCTGAGATGTATACATCCTATCTAAATCAACACAATGAAGTAAATTTTACGGTAAAGTCATTACCAAACGAAACTTTTAAGGCAAAAGTAGCAAGGCTAGCTGGAGCACTCGATACACGGCTTCGTTCACAAAGAATTGAAATGGACGTAAACAATGCCAACAAGGCCTTATTGCCAGGTATGATAACCGAAGTGGAAGTTCCTCTTACAGGAGAAGAACACACTTTCGTTGTTCCTTTGGAAGCAGTTCTTAACTCAACATTGGGCACCTACGTCATCAAAGTAGAACATGACAGCACAAAATGGATTCCTATAAAAACTGGACGACAAGCAGACGGTAAAATGGAAATTTTTGGAGATCTTAAAGAATCTGATCAGCTGGTAAAATTGGCAACAGAAGAAGTGAGAGATCAAGAGCCCCTTCGCGCCAATTAACGTTTGACGCTTAATGCCCAAACAATTCAGCACATATTCCTATAAATAAAGAAGTCTTCTTGGATTAAATCCAAGAAGACTTCTTTATTTTACCATCCGTTACTATTAGCTCCTTATATTTGCTTTATTATTAATATAGCCACAGGCATGGTTTATACGCCTAATTTAGGCTATCTAATACGCACCACAATGAGAGAATCATTTGTACTGAATGTTGCTGAAGAGCTCCTACAAGCACTTGTAGAAAGAAAAACCACTATCTCCAACTTATTGGATACACTATTTATGAATAGCACTGAAGGCGCATCAAAACTCTTAACTGCCTTGATAGGATATCACTGGTTTGAAGGGGGTGCACCTGATTATAAAAACTTACAGATTATTGACTGCCACCTTGATATCCAAACATTAAATGGTTTCATGCAGATAACCTATCTCCTTGAACGAACATTTGGATGTGCCGATATACAAACGAAACAAACAGAAAATCAAAAATGGCATTTTTCAATTGACAAAACAGCTACAGTTATTATTTTTGAAGGACCCAATGATCCGAGTCGGCAGGATGAAATTTAGTTGCCTCGTTATTTTGTACGCAACCGTACATACAATTGTATCAGAACCGAACACCACGCTAGACACAAATCAATTAAAATACTTTAAATCAGAAACTTACAAAAATGGCATCAAGATAGTAAATAGGTAACCTACGGTATTACATTAATCACGTTTATGATTAAAAACTATTTTAAATCGGCCTGGAGAGCACTTCTCAAAAACAGAACAGCGAGTGCGATAAATATCAGCGGACTAGCTGTCGGCCTAGGTATTGGCATTATCGTCATCATATGGATAACACATCAATTCAGTTACGACAAATTCCATAAAAACTATTCCAATATTTATCTCTTGATGACAAAATCAAAGACAAACGGAGAGATTGGAATAGGCAGAGAAACCCCAGCACCTTTAACAAAACAAGTTTTAAATGAGTTGCCTGAGATAAAAGCGACAGCAAGAACGAGTCAGCCAAACCAGCAGTTACTGAGAGTCGGTGATAAAAACATTTACGAGTTAGGGATGTATGCCGAGCCAACATTCTTTGAAATGATGACGTTTAAAGCGTTGGCAGGAGATCCGCGAGCGGCTCTCCATCAATCAGGATCGGTAGTAATAACGGAGCGGACGGCAAAAAAGCTATTTGGAGATGAAAATCCAATAGGTAAACTATTAAACCATAACAATAGCCAGGTATTAAAGGTGGAAGCCGTAATTGCCGACGTACCCGAAAATAGCACCCATCAGTTTGACGTAGTTTTTCCTTTTAAAGATTTTGAACGTGAGAACAGTAATTGGATTGAACGGTGGGATTATTATGTTATCACGACATGGGTTCAAACGCTACCTCAAACCAATCATACTCTACTAGATAAACGCATCAACGAACTCTTCCATAACAAACAAAAAGAAACCCGTTCCCTCTTTACATACCCTTTAGCCGACTTAAGACTTCACAATGAATTTAAAAATGGAGAACCCAGCGGTGGCCGGATTTATGGAGTAATTCTTCTTGGTGTAATTGGCTTATTTGTATTACTGATTGCCTGTATAAACTTCATGAATCTAACAACGGCGCAATCACAAAGGCGCTCTAAAGAGGTAGGCGTAAGAAAAGTAGTTGGGGCAACACGTTGGCAAACGATTTTCCAGTTTCTTACAGAAGCGTTTTTGTTAACTTTGGTGGCCACTGTTTTAGGCGTTTCTGTCGCAAAAATTGGACTCCCTCTTTTAAATGAAGTAACAACAAGCAACATCCCTTTTGATCTTCTAAAGGGAAATGTTTGGCTAATCTTCATCCCCTTGATTATTTTTACTGCGTTGACAGCAGGAAGCTATCCCGCTTTTTTTCTCAGCAAATTTAAACCAACAGATACATTAAAAGGTATTTCAGCCGGAAAGAATAATAAATTTTCGCTGCGCAAAGCGCTCGTAACCTTCCAGTTTATAGTTTCCATATTTTTGATTATCACCAGCATTGTAGTTTTTAAGCAGCTGGAGTTCTCCAAGAGCCGACCAGTGGGTTATAAGCCCAACAATTTGATTCAAGTGGTTGCACATGGTGAAATGGCTGAAAAGTTTACAGTAATGAAGAGCGCACTTCTTCAAATTCCGGGTATCAGTAATGTTACTGCTGGAAATGACAACCTGCTCCAATTCGGTGGGTCGGTAACAGGCATAGGTTGGACTGGAAAAACACCCGACCAAGATTTTTCTATCACGATGACCAGTGTTCAATTTGATTGGATAAATACGATTGGAGCAAAGATGGTTGAAGGTAGGGATTTTAATGAAACTTACGGTAGCGATACAGCATCGTGCTTAATCAATGAGGCCGCTGTGAGAAAAATGGGCTTAAAAGCACCTGTAATTGGCAAAACGGTTGGCGATAAAGAAGTAATTGGTGTAGTAGCAGATTTTATTTATAATAATCCTAATAGCTCAGCAGCTCCGATGATTATTAACTATGGCACTAACCCTATGTCTAATTTCTTTATACGTATAAGCGAAAATACCAATAGAAAAAAAATACTGCAGGAAATTGAACAGCTGGTAAAAAAGCAGAATCCAAATTATCCCTTTGAATACCGCTTTATGAGCGAAGAATATCAGCGTAAATTCGACAATATGTATACCTTGGGAAAAATGATCAACACCATTAGCTTATTGGCTATTATTATCTCTTGTTTAGGATTATATGGCTTGTCCGCTTATGTGGCTGAAATAAAGGCCAAAGAAATAGGCATCAGAAAAGTACTAGGAGCCAATATTAAACAAATATGGTCGTCATTGTCAAGAGATTTCCTCCTGCCAGTTGGATTGGCGTTTTTAATTGTCACACCGATTGCCGTTTTTGCCATGGACATGGTGCTTTCTAATTGGGAGCATCATGTGAGTCTTTCCTGGTGGATATTCGCTTTGGCCGGTTTGATAGCGCTGACCATTGCGGTACTAACAGTAAGCTATCATGCCGTTAAAGCAGCACTAGTAAATCCAGTGGAGTCGCTAAAAACAGAATGATTTTATACTCTCTGTAGGATTAAGAAGAACCTCTAGGGTTTCGGCTTATTTTAGGAGTATCATGTTTTCTTGGATGCTTACTGTCCGAAAAACTTTCATCTCTACCTTTTAGCTTACTGCGGGTGGCAATAGACATTTTAGTCTTTTTTGTACCTTGGTCATCCTTCTTTGTCGTTTCTTTTTTCTGCATACCCATAACACAATAGTATTTTTTATTAATAATCAATTAGTTAAAAAACAACGATGAC
>DATMSZ010000198.1:0-2117 GCA_035565175.1 Pseudosphingobacterium sp. | reverse complement strand
TTCCACCACCGTCGTTTATATATATAGCATCTATAAGGATCATTTATATTTTTAATTAGCCAGCAGCTGGTTCCATTGTTTAAAAATGATATCTGATCTGTACTTTAAGGCTTCTTCATAGGCGCCACGGCTTAATTGCTTTCTCATCTCTAGGTCATTTATTAGTTCAGTCAGTTTTTTAGCAAAACTTTCGTTATCTCCCATTGGAATTAGATATCCATTTTTTCCTGTTAAGACCAGCTCTTTAGGCCCTGTAGGACAATCAAACGCTATTATAGGCAAACCGGAGACTAATGCCTCTAGCAAGACCATAGGTAATCCTTCATATCGGGAGGTCATCAAATATATAGCAGAGTTTTCATAAAGAAGCTCAACGTTTTTTTGAAAAGGAATTATTTGAACCTGCTTATCTAGCTTGTAAACAGCGATCATACTTTTTAAGAAGGCTTCATCCTCCCCTTCTCCAACGATTCTCAGAATCCAAGCAGGATTCTGATCCAACACTGATCTCACAACCTCTAGTAGAATATCAAACCCCTTTTGATAACACAATCGACCGATCGCTAGCAAGTGTATTGAGGTTTCATTGTAATTATAAGATTTAAAGAAGGAAAGTTCATTAGGTATTACAACGACATTATCTAATGCGTCCTCACGTCTATAGCTCATTTTATCAATAGACGTAAGAACTACGACGTGGTTAAGCTTACGGTACGATATTTTTCTAATTATACGGGTAATTCTCGTAGCCGCGTAGTAATCCAAATGCTCGCAACCAATAGCAGTAAAGCTAGAGCTACGATGCTTTAAAAATCCAAGGAATATATTAATAGAATGTACCGTTCCTATAACGGTCACCTCAGTAACGGACAGTTCCTTCAAGTGTCTATAGAGACTCACGTAGGACCTCAACCGCTTTAAATAACTTTTGTATAAAATTAAACCAAGATGCCGTATTGAAACTTTTCCTGATAAATCAAAAAATGGTTTACCCCCTTTACTAAAAACACTGAGAATAGTAACTTCGTAACCATTTGAATAAAGATTGTTTGCCAAATTGACAACAGCCCTTTCGGTTCCTCCAGAGTTAAGAATACTATTTACTACTATAACTACACTTCCCAAAATATGTCAATTGAAAAAGCACCTAATGAAAACATACATTATTTTAATCGACCTAACTCTTTACTATAAGTCGATACTCTCTGGAAATATTGTTTTTGAAACGTCTCAAAGTCCGGAGCCTCGTGCGCTGCAGTTTTATATGCTTTATAAAACCACGAATCGCGTCCCCACCATACGACACCTTCGATCTTTTTACCTTGACTTTTAAACTTCAAAATAGCATTCACATAATTCAAAAAATCTTTATCACTAATTAATCGGTGCCTATAACGAGCATCTAGTGAGGTAATTCTATTCCAAACAAAAGGGTACACTAGTTTGTCATATTTTCTTCCCAACTCTATACTGTTTGCCAGTCTCGTTTTGTCAAAAGAGATTTTTGGATCTCTAACATAAAGCTCTGGAAAGATGACATCGACCTGCCGAAACAATGGCTGCAATCTTTTTTCATGAGACATTTTAAAATAGTAGCCAGGAATTCCCCAAAAACCCCATTTAACATTCGGACGCAACTTTTTTGCTAGGGCGATTGCTTTTGTAAACTGTACGAGTGATTTGTTAAAGTCTTCATCACTCACATTATCTTTGAAAAGCCTATCATAAACTTTGCCCTCCCAATCTAGAGCACAAAAACCATTATCTTGAGGATTCGGAAAAAGTCTATTGATCTCCTTAATAAAAACAGATGTAACTAACGTATCGGAGTTCTTAGGATTAATGAAATCCCCATACACTAACTTACACTCTGACAATCCATTAGTAAAAAGGCTGTGCTCCGAAGACTTATTTAAGTCATCCATCGCAAACATCACTTTTGTTCCCTGGCTATATGCATTAGCGAAGAAAAAAAGTGAGGCTATCGTAAAACAGAAAAAATTTTTCATCGTCTAAGTTTTATTTTCGAATTTGGTGTAATTAAAATCATGAGCAAAAATACAATATAATCATTAAAGCTCAAGAAAAAAATACTATCACTGAATCCTCGCGACAAT
>DATMSZ010000197.1:0-31022 GCA_035565175.1 Pseudosphingobacterium sp. | reverse complement strand
GAAAAAATGTACTTCTCCACCCTTTTTAATTTTAGGTAAAATTTCCTGCCATGCTTTAACAAGGTTCTTTGGCATAAAATTCACCGAATCAGATTGATCGAAAATTGTTCCGTTCAAAAGATACCCTTTGTACACGGCTGTAACTGTAGAATCCACTGTTATTGGATTGCCATCCCCTTGCTCACTTATATTATAATAAATGCCACTTTCGGTCTTTTGATAGTCCGACAAGTTCAATCCCAGTGCTTGTATTCGTTTTCTAATTGCCAAATCTTCATACGCCGGTATACTGGCACTATCGAGCACGCGAATCTCGTAATCCATGGAAGCATTTGGAGGAATACCTAGGTCGGCATTTCCATTTCTACTATCAGAAAACAACCTTGAAGGAACCAGAATTCTAATTTTGCCATTTGCTTTCTTCAGAGCTGTGCGCAGTGCCATTTTTAAGCCGTTATCTTTCTCTAAAATTTGTTGATAAGCCGGAATATTTGCAATTACTGAGCCTTGGTTGGTTTCACCAAGAAAATATCCCAAGAGGTCCATATAGCGACTAGCAGTCGCAAATGTATCCGCCAAGGAATAAGTGCCATCCAACGATCTTTTAGTATAAACGATCGGATAGCTCTCGGTATATTTTAAATCTCTGCCCTTTCCTTCTTCTAAAACCTGATAAAACATTCCTGTAGTACCGAGCGGTTCCATGTTCAGATTATTAGCTTTTATATACGCTGCTATATTTTCGTCATCAAGTGCTTCAATACTTGTGTATTCCTGCTTTTTACACGCTGTGATCACCACTAATCCAAATAAGCATAGGAAGGGTAAATTTCTAATAGAAAGGTTCATTTATTTCTTGTTTCTCTTTTAAGTTGGCACTAAACACCAAATCGTACGTTTTACATCAATCGGTCTTAACCGGCTCCTTAATATCTAGTACCTCCAATTCATAATCAAGAGGAGAATTTTCTTTTATAATGCCGTGGCTTCGATTCTGATAACCAAAAATAGAGGGCGTAATAATTCTTATCTTCGCTCCCTTTTTTAAGCCCTTCTCAAAAAAGCCTCCAACAAGCTTGGGATAAAAGGCGACTTTCCAAGCTTCGTTTTGTCCCGCCTCTGTTTCAGAAGGTAATAAAGACACATATGGAATAGAATCAGCCGTAGTGTTTTGCTCAAAAACTGTACTGTCCAGCAGCCTGCCTGTATACCTTACTTGCACTAACATATTTTTGATTGGCGCTTTATCGGAACTAGCTGCGGAGTCAAGATAATTAACCGCCACATCGCCAGAATCCTTTAACACATACCATATGCCGGTTTCCTGATGAAATTTAGCAGAGTCTGATAAGCCCTGCGCTGTAATGTATGCTGAAAGCAATGGTGCTTCCCGCTCTAGAACCGCTTGATAATCATACACACCTGGCTCATCTTTATCGCATGATGTTGCGATAAGCCCAATGATCAGAGCCATAAGGAGGGTATAGATTTTATTCATGTAATTCAACACTAATGCGCTTTTGCAAAGTTATCGAATTAATTCATTAAATGCATACATTAACATTTTTTAACAAACACAATTTGCTACACAAATTGTGTTTGTTATCTTACCCACAACGCGATTTAATTAATGCACATTTGCCATATCTACCTTCGCTTTTGCATTTTTTAGCATCAATATAAAGGGAACACAAATTAAGAACATAATACCTATATAAAGAAATACATCCATGTAAGACATGACAGAAGCCTGTCCCATTAACGAACCGTCCATGGCTTGTAAGGCTGCTGCTTTGGCTTGGTTAGGTGCCATACCATGGTGAATAAAATTATTTACCATTCCTTGGTATTTTTGTTGAAAAAGCGGATTATTGGGATTGATATGTTCAATTAAATTATTCCGGTGAAACGCATTCTGCCTAGTCATGAATGTGGTAATTAAGGCGATTCCAAAGGATCCCCCCAACTGTCGCATCATACCCGTAAAAGCAGCTCCTTGACCAATTTGCTGGCCTTTTAATGTAGAAAGTGATAACGTACTTATTGGAATAAATAGCATACTCATGGCTAATCCGCGCAGCATCAACATCCAAAAGAAGTCACCTTGACCGGTGTCGGGCGTTAGAATCCTGAACCCCCAGAAACAAAACATAAAAAACAAGAACATCCCCGCCGCCGCCAGGTATTTCTGCTTCAATCCACGTTGCAATACCTGACCAATAATTGGCATCATGAAGGCCGTCATTAAAGAAGACGGCACCATTAATAGACCTGCCTGATAAGCCGTCCATCCCAGATTATTCTGGGTATATAATGGAATAATAAAAGTAGATCCGTATAGACCAAAGCCCATAATGAAAGAAAGAATAGTTCCTACACGGAGATTGCTATCTTTCAATACACGCAGTTCAACAATCGGGTTCTTAACCGTTAATTCGCGCCATATAAAAAGATATATACAAGCGGCACATAAAATAGTAAATGCTAATATGGCACTATTGTTAAACCAATCCTCTTCCTGTCCTCTTTCTAATACAAATTGTAAAGACCCTACGGCTCCAGCCAGAAAAACAATACCCCACCAGTCGATTTCGCTCGCCGTTTTCTTTTCACCGTATTTAGGGCTTTTCACGAATTTTAAGGTAAGCATAGTGGCTATAATGCCAATAGGAATGTTAATATAAAATATGTAAGGCCAACTATAATGTTCCACAATATATCCTCCGAGTGGAGGACCTAAAGTAGGGCCAACAATTACTCCTAAACCATATAGCGCTTGTGCCATGCTCCTTTTTTCGATCGGATAAACTTCGGTGATAATCGTTTGAGAAGTAACCAATAAGGCACCCCCACCTACTCCCTGAAGAAAACGAAAGAGAATAAGCTCCCACATAGTAGTGGCGTTTCCGCAAAGGAATGAACATATCGTAAACAAGATCACTGATGCCGCGAAATAATTCCGCCTACCAAATTGTTGGGAGAAGAAACTGGTTAAAGGGACTACAATTACATTACCGATAGCGTAAGCGGTAATAACCCAACCAATTTCACTTAATGTGGCTCCCATATTTCCCCGCATATCGTTGAGGGCCACATTGATGATGGTGGTATCAACAATTTCCAATAACGCACATAAAATGGCCGTTATCGTGATAATTGCTCTCCGCCAACCGTATTCGACTAATGAATTTTGTTCCATTATTTCTTCTTTCGTAATTCATTTCTGATTATAGCTTATTGATAATCAATAAACTACAAACAACAATCAATAACTAATTCAAATGCACATCAACTAAAACATTCATTCCGGCACGGATTTTACTAATAAATGCAGGATCTTGACCTTCACTAAAATCAATGCGAACGGGTATTCTTTGCACTACCTTCACAAAGTTTCCAGATGCATTATCTGGTGGAAGAAGTGATTGAGAAGCGCCTGTTGCAGGCGAAAAAGAACCTATTGTTCCTTCGAGGTCGGTGTCTGGATAAGCATCCACTGTGATACTAACTTTCTGGCCAACCTTCATTTTAGTTAGTTGTGTTTCCTTAAAATTAGCCACCACCCATTTATCATTTACAGGTACAATATTAAATAAAGATTGACCTGCAGAAAGATATTGACCAGGCTGCAAATTAACTTTACCGATCTGACCATCAATTGCAGCGGTAACAATTGTATAAGAAAGATTAAGTTTAGCAGCTTCCACTTCAGCCTCACGCTGTTTTATAGTAGCACTGGCTACCGATACCTGACCGGTACTCACAGACTTTTGCGTACTTACCGCTGTAGATTGGCGTACTGCAGATTGCCTTTCTGACTCCAAAATCGCCAATTGCTTCTGGGCTATCTGCTTGGTAGCTAATGCTTGCTCAAACTGTTGTTGTGTAATGCTATGATCTTTGATCAGGTTTTCATACCGATTAAAATCTTGCTCCGCTCTCCACAGGTTAATCTTTGCCGATTCAATCTGTGCATCTACTGTGCCGACATTCACTTCGGAGGTATTGATATTTGCTTGCGCCACTTGTATACCGGCTCCAGCTATGTTAGCATTACTGGTGGCCGAAGCCAATCCTGCTTCTGCTTGCGCAAGCGTTATCATAAAATCTCTATTATCTAGTACCACAAGTGTATCTCCTTTATGTACTAACTGATTATCTTTTACGCGTACTTCTTTAATGAAACCTGCAACGCGGGGTATAACCGGACTAATAGTAGAAACGATCTGGGCATCATCTGTCTCTTCATGCTTCTGTGCGTGTAAGTATTTGATTACTCCATAGGTTCCTCCAACAAGGATTAAAAGAATAAAAACGATTGCAAAGCCTTTATTTCCAGATTTCTTTTCCGGAGCATTTGCTGTAGTTTGATTATTGTTTTCCATTATCTTCTTTATAAAATCTGCTTTTTACTTTATTAAAACATCTATAGTTTTATCCTTACTCATCAACACGCACGCCAGCACTTTCATGCAATTTGTTATAAGCAACAACTGCATCTGCCTTTGCATATTCATAATCAATTCCTGCCTGTAAACGAGCAACGTCTGCATCTAGTAAATCGGTTGTTGTGGCTAAACTATTATCGTATTTATTCTTAGTGATACGGTAATTTTCGTTAGCCTGTTCTACAGCTTTCATATATACCTGTATTTTTTTCAAGCTTTGATTATAGTCTTGATAAGATTTGTGGATCTGACTTCTGATGCCATCACTTAATTGCTCGTGGTTCCAAGCCAGCTGCTCTTCCTGCGCCTTTGCCTGCTTTACCTTTGCTCCTGCTTTATATAGGGCTGCCAGATTATAACTAAGTCCAGCACCCACATTTAATGCATTAGTTACCGTCAAGGCATTTGGCACATTGATACCTACATAACCTGCAGAAAGTCCTAACGAAGGATAATACGCTCCTTTAGCAATTTGTACACCCTTATGAGCGGCGTCTTGACGTTGTGCCAAGGCTTGAAAATCGGCTCTTTTACTTAAGGCCAAACTTTCCCATTCAACTAATGATTTCACCTCTGGTCTGCTATTTAAACCGGTACTATCCAATGTAAGTTTCGTGTTTTCATCTAAACCAAGCATTAAATCAAAGTTAAAATTGGTGATCTTCTCGTTATTCTCTGCCGTCAGTAACGCTAACTCCAAATTACTTTCTTGCAGCTGCGCTTTCAATAGATCATTCCGCGGTATTAAGCCATTTGCTTCCATGCCAGTAAAATCTTTTACGCGTTGCTTGGAGCTATTAAGGTTTTCTGTTACTAATTTCACAGAGGCTTGTGCTTTATACAAATTGTAATAGGCTTCCACTGTATTTTGAATCACTTCCTCCTTGTTACGAACAGCATCTAGTTCGGCGGCTTTTTCTAAAAATTTTGCTGATGCGATACCATTTGTTATTGTTCCGCCCGAAAAAATGGGTAATTTTACTGTTGCCATACCAAACATCGCTTGACTAACATCTGGTGTTTCCGTAGCCTCACCTCCCTCTTCTCCAGAGCCGCCATTTTGTAGCTTGAAATCAACATTTGGCTTATTCACACGCATATACTGTCCGGAAATGTCAATATCAGGCAGTCTATTATCTTTAGATTCTTGCAAAGACGCTATAGCCTGTGTTACCTTGCTATTACTCACTTTTAGTTCTTTACTATTCTGAAGACTTAACTCAATAGCTTCTTTTAAAGTGAGCATCTTTTGCTCTTGTGCTACTGCAGTGTGAACGCTAACACCAACAATGCAACAGCCAAGCAATACTTTATTTATACTTTTTATTGTACTATTCATTATGATCTTTTTACTTGTTGGAATCAAAGGTTAAATACGCGATAAACATTCTTTTAAGATGAATTCTTAAGATTTCTATTCTCTCCTTTTTAAAGGCTTCTTTACTCTCTCCTTCCAGCTTTGCACTTCGGGCTTCATATCTGCAGTTTGCCAGCATTTGATTCACACTTCCAATCATCACGGAAGAAAGGAATACGACACTCACATCTTTTCGAAAAACTCCTAAACGTTGCCCGCTTTTCACTGCTCGTTCTACCAGTTTACGATTTTTAGTTTTCATCTCTAAAATCATATCAAATAGAGGTCCCTCATTTAACACGCTTGATTCACGCATCATTAATTGATTAAATTTCTGCCGGCTGAAAAGTGTGTCGATGAACACATCAATGATTCGTTCTACTTTTTCAAAAGCAGAGCTCTCTTTTTCATATAATATGTTTTCTAAAGTCGTTGTTATAAAAGAAAAGTGATTTTTAAAAAGTGCTTCCAAAAGCTTTTCTTTTGAACCGAAGTAATAAGATACCATCGCCACATTTACATCCGCTGCATGTGCTATATCTCTAATGGAAGTTTTATCGTACCCCTTTTCTGAAAAGAGCTTTAAAGCTGTGTCCATGATCTGGAGCTGTTTCTCACTATATTCCGTCATTCCCTGAAAAATTAACGACGCAAAATTAAACAAACGTTTAATTCAAACAAGCGTTTAACTAATAAATCTTGAAAGACAAAGAAGAAACAGGATTTAATTAACTGAAAAACAACTGATTAATAATGTCACAGAAGCGTAAATTGCTTTTATGGAGGTTTTAAAGTGACTGAAATAGGGAGTAAGATTTGACAGATGTCTTGATACTTGTGTGTCTTGCTACTTGATACGCACAATGAATAACAAACAACCAGTAACGAATAACAACTATAAAAGTCTGCCTTTAATAACGAGCGTCTTAGCTATTTTATCGTGAAAGCATTGCTGCCTTCGGTCAAAAAAGCCAGTAAGATATCCAATACCGAGCGTAAGCACGCACGTAATTTTTGCGACATTCCGCCATAGCGCTCTGCCGAAGCCTATTGGATTCCCTTTTTCATCTGTTACTTTAATTTGTAAAAGGAGTTTGCCCGGAGAGGCATTTCTACTTGAACCTTCTGAAATTACATTTATAATAAATTTAATAGTCGGAATAAGTGCTAAACCAAACACCAATAGGCTCAATTGCTCTTGCTTGTTTTCTGCTTTGATAAGTATAGCCAGTGCGAAAATGCAATAGATGATAAAGGCAAAAAAATAATCGATGGCCGCTGCTAAAAGGCGAACGTCTAAGGTTGCAAAATATTGTGGAACAGCTCGTTCAAACTTAATTCCCAATTGTTCACAAAGTTCAGGAATTTCTCTCAGCTCCTTATAGTCATCCCATCCATCTTGTTTTATAAAATCGGTACCGACAAGATCCATAGCTCCTAACTCTTCGAAAGAGAGCGGTCCTTGAGGTTTTCCATTTTTAACAAGATAATACATACTTTACTAGTTGTGGGTTGCCAGTTGTGAGTTGTGAGCATTAAAATCTTCGTTTTAATTCCTATAATTACTGATCACTACATAACTATTTAACAATTCAACTACTTAACAAATTAACAACTTGACTATTCAAAACTTAACAACTCAACTACTCGACAATTTAACGTTTCAACTAACAACATTCAATATCGCTGTACTGAAAAAGAACTTAAACCTCCTTTTAAATTTATCAGATAGCGATTACCTGATTCTTGGAAACCTTCTGTTATATAGGAGCCGTCATCCTGTTTTATAAAGCCGGGAAATTCTTTTGATGAAAGGCCTGATTTAACTTCAATACGGCAAGGTGCTTCTTTCGGAATTTCAATTTCAACACTTGCCACACCAGACTCAGCATTAATTTCACAGACGCCAATCGGGTTTCCCAGTTTTGCTTCAAATGAAGCTGCGCCGCCTTTAAGGTCTAGCTTAGCTATTTTATACTTACTTAAATCGAAATCAACGGCCCCCGCGCCAACATCTACTCTAATATTCCAAAAGGGTTTCACATTAAGTGCTATTTCTGCTGAATTTTCATTTTCATCGAGGTTCCATTCTTTTTTCTTAACGTTTTTCATCCGAAAAGACAGATCGGCTACAGAATCTCTCACTGAGCTCTGTAGTACATGGCCCGCAAAAGCACTTTTTGTTTCTGCTTTAAACAAGTCGTCCGTTTCCCCTGCAATTTTATATTCCACCGCTCCGCCCTTAATTTCAAGATTCGCTGTTTTTATATGGCTTTCATAGGGGCTTACAAAATCAGCCTTCCGAATTTCTCCCCGATCTTCCTTATCCGATGGCAAGTCTTCATCATTTTCATAAACAGTGGCTCCTCTATTCCAATCATTTCTAGGATGCGAAGATTGGAAGCCTATGAAAACCAATGCTGCCACGGTGGCCACCACCGATATGATGTTTCCAACACCTTGCCGTGGTACCAGCAGATTAACCCCCAAAATAATCAAAAATATAGGCCAGAACCTCCATAAGCTAGACCAATAAAAGGATATAAATCCTAAATTGCTCAATAGCCACATGATACCTATAAATAAAAGTACCAATCCCCAATTTAATCTATCTCTGTTCATATGCTTAATGATTTTGATTATCAGAATAATTATCTTGCAACGGATCCTCGTCTGCAGAAGATGTATTACCTTCTGTCTCACCAGGGTTCGGTTTGCGCCACTCTTTTTCTCTTGTAAAGGAGGTAAAAACAGTATATAAGCCCGCAGCCACAAATACTATTGGCCAGTAATTAAATATCGTTCTCCAAGAAATAAAGTCTAATTGTATTATTAATAGAAAAATACCTATACATAAAAGTATTAGGCCAGCTGATCGCCGCTGTTGTTTTTTACTTTGCTGTATTTTTTCGTATTGAACCCCACTCGTGTTATACCCTCTATTTTCATTATCCACTCTGTAATCTGCATCATAAAAATCCGAGCCAAGGTTCGGAAACACATAAGGTTTCCTGGGTACCACAATCCATAAGACAATATACGCAATAGGTCCAATTAACCCAATCCCTATTGCACTAAAAAAAATACTCAACACAAATAAGGCTCTTACCCAGGTCTTATCAACACTTAAATATTCTCCTATTCCTGCGCACACCCCTCCTATCACCCCTTCTTGTTCATTGCGCCTTAACTCTCTTTCCATTTTATATGCTTTATAGGTTTCACGTTATAACAAGCATTTACGCTAAACATCTCTGTGCAGCGGCGTGATGACTATTTCGTCTACATTTGCACCTTTACTCATATTTAAACAAGCAATAACGGCTTGTGCTATATCTGTTGCTGCAACAAATCTCTCTTCCGGAATGGTGACACCTTCCCAGGAAGATGTAAAAGTGGAGCCCGGAATAATTTCGGTCACCTTAACTCCATATGGACCAAACTCCTCTCGTAATACAGAAGTTAGACCATGAACAGCATATTTTGTTACACTATAAGATGCAGCCTTCACAAAGGGCGATTTTCCAGCTATAGAACCTGCATTAAATACGTGTCCGCTTCCTCTTTTGCACATTCCTTTTCCAAAGTACACAGATAGGTAATGCATGCAAGACACATTTACAGCCATATGATTTGCAAAGGATTCTGCAGCTTCGTCTAAAAATCCTGACGGAATGAATACCCCCACATTATTCACCAAGATATCAATCTGGTTAAAGTGAGCAAGCGCTTCGGCAGCTAGTTTTTTCACCTGATCCATATCGCCGCAATCGGTAGCCATATACTGTATTTGTATTGCAGGGTATAATGAAGAGAGTTCTTTCTGCAAATCTGCTAATGCCTGTGTTGTTCTTGCTGAAAGCATTAGGTTACATCCTTCTTTTGCAAGAGCATATGCAATACTCTTACCTATTCCTTTAGTAGCACCTGTTATCAGCACATTACGTCCTTGTATCGAATTAGACATCTTATTTTTTATTAGTTGTTCGTTGCTGGTTATTTGTTGTTAGTAGCAAGGTATTGTCCAGTTATTGCTTGTTCGTTATCCACTAACTACGCAGCCAAACAAATATATCAAATTGCTGTTCTTAATTCTGTTTGAGAACAAACTATTAACTATGTAGGGCCTGCACATTGTATTTCAAAGCAATTTTACATAAGTTTGGAATTATATCACGACTGTTTGATTATACGCTATGTTTTTTACAAGCTTCGGTAAATACTTATTATTACTAAAAACGGTTTTTAAAAAACCGGAAAAAGGCAGCATCTATTGGAAGGAAATTATGCACGAAATGAATAGCATTGGCGTAGGTTCTTTAGGTCTGGTAGCTATTATATCTACTTTTATTGGTGCTGTAATGACCATGCAAATTGCTTTTCAGCTTGTTTCCGATCTTATACCAAACTCTATTATCGGACAGATTAACCGTGATTCCAGTATATTAGAGCTTAGTCCTACTATTTCAGCGCTTGTATTGGCAGGGAAAGTAGGTTCTTCTATTTCTTCACAAATTGGCTCCATGCGCGTGACGGAACAGATAGATGCATTGGAAATAATGGGAATAAACGCACCGGGATATTTGATACTTCCTAAAATTTTAGCAGGTATAACGATGGTTCCAGTATTGGTGATCATCTCTATTTTTTTAGCCCTTAGCGGAGGGTTAATAGGCGGTGCATTATCTGGTGCTGTAACCCCATCGGATTATATAATGGGTATTACAGGCGACTTTAGAGGCTATACAATTGCAGTGGCCTTGGTTAAAGCGTTTGTGTTTGGTTTTATCATTACAACCATAGCTGCTTATCATGGTTTTTATGTAAAAGGCGGAGCCTTAGAAGTGGGGCAGGCGAGTACAAAAAGTGTCGTGGTTAGCTGTATTATGATATTAGCGGCAGATTATGTGATTACTGCCTTAATGTTGTAGGCAGCCGTAGCAAGAAGGTTTGAAATATAACCTAATCTGACATTTAAATTTATCATTAAGTTAATAAGAAAACGAGATCTTTTTGTTGATCCTTAGCATTTAACATAATAGAGAACCCTCTTAAAAATGATTGAAGTAAACGACATTTATAAATCTTTTGGCGATAATGAAGTCCTTAAAGGTATTTCGGCCAACTTTGAACCAGGAAAAATCAGCTTGATTATTGGCGGTTCGGGATCCGGAAAGAGCACACTACTTAAATGTATGGTGGGGCTTCACGAGCCCAATAAGGGAAAAGTACTGTACCAGGAACAGGATTTTACACGCTTAAATTTCGAAGAACGTATACCCATTCGTAAAGAAATTGGCATGCTCTTTCAAAATTCTGCTTTATTTGACTCCATGACTGTTGAAGAGAACATTACCTTCCCTTTACAGATGTTCAGTGATATGTCGAAAAAAGAAAGAATAGAACGCGCAAATTTTTGTTTAGAACGTGTTAACTTAGAAGGTAGGAATAAACTGTTCCCCGCTGAGCTATCCGGTGGGATGAAAAAGCGAGTAGGGATTGCGAGAGCCATCGCCATGACACCGAAGTATCTATTTTGTGATGAGCCAAATTCAGGTTTAGACCCGCGGACCTCCATTGTTATTGACGAACTTATTCAGGATATTACAGAAGAGTATAAAACTACTACTGTTGTGGTTACGCATGATATGAATTCTGTTATGGGGATTGGTCAGTATATTCTTTTCTTGTATCAAGGCGAAAAAAGATGGGAAGGATCGAACAAAGAAATAGCACATTCAGATGTCGAAGAATTAAATGACTTCGTATTTGCCAGTCCTTTTATGAAAATAGCCAAAGAGAGCTTTTAAATAAGTTGCATCGTTAAATTGTTGAGTAGAGTTGAAAGGTCAAATTGTCGAGTAGTTGAGTAGTTGTTGTTAATTGGTTAAGTAGTTGAAATGGTTGAGTAGTTGAAATGTTAAATTGTTAAGTAGTGATCATTAATGTGGGCTAATCAGATACTCTTCGTTCATAACCGGCAACTCCTAACTAACAACTAATAACCGGTAACGAATAACTAACAACTAATAACAATTACCTATCTTTGCCCAAAAGATTCAATATTTTGATACAGCCCCCCAACACGATACAATTACTTACGCCACAATATTGGAAAGACTACGAATTAATAGATTGTGGCAATTTTGAAAAACTCGAGCGTTTCGGCGACTTGGTGTTAATCAGGCCTGAGCCACAGGCCGTATGGCCAAAGACCCTTGACGAGAGTGAATGGAGCAAACAGCATCATATCCGTTTTAAAGGCAGGTCTGCTACGAGTGGCGATTGGTTAAAGAAAAATCCAAAAATTGCCGACAGGTGGCATGTCACCTACCAAAATCCCGAGGCAACCATTAAATTTCGCTTAGGTCTTACGTCTTTCAAGCATGTAGGTATTTTTCCCGAACAAGCCGTCAATTGGGATTATATATCATCTACCATTAGATCTTTTAAAAGTCCACAACCTAAAGTATTGAATTTATTCGCCTATACGGGAGGAGCATCATTGATTGCCAAAGCTGCCGGGGCAGACACCACACATGTCGATTCTATTAAACAGGTGGTAAGTTGGGCTAATGAAAACCAAGAATTGTCGGGATTGGATAATATTCGTTGGGTGGTGGAAGATGCCTTAAAATTTGTGAAGCGCGAACTGAAGAGAGGTAACAAATACAACGGTATCATTTTGGACCCTCCAGCTTATGGACATGGTCCTAAAGGAGAGAAGTGGAAATTGGAAGATCATATTACTGAAATGATGCATGATGTAGTACAACTATTGGACCCCAAAGAACATTTCTTAATCCTAAATACATATTCACTAGGGTTTTCTTCAGTTATTGTAGAAAACCTAATTAAAAGTGCTTTTCCTCAAGTTAAAAATCTAGAAACTGGCGAACTCTATCTGCAAGCAACGGCAGGAAGTAAACTTCCTTTGGGAGTTTTCGGAAAATTTAGAAGCTAAAAATTAAAGCTATATTTTATTACAGCCATGCGTCCCCTCAAGGAATAATGGCTGTAGTAAAAAGCATTAGCCGAAATATTATAGGTTTCATAGCTCTTTATGTTCGCTAAATTAGTAAGATTCATTTCAATATCCGAACGCCACTTACCAATCCGGTAACGCATCCCGGCATCGGCAAAAAAATAGTTTTGGTTCTGCTGTTGCTGTTGCCTTAATTGATGCCTTCCTGTGACGGTAATAAAAAGATCCTTATACGGTGTAAAAAGAAGTTGAATCGATTGATCATAAATCTTAATTTGTTGTTCAGGAAGAGAGACAACCGCCTCCTTGGCCGTAGCCTTACTCTTTAACCAAGATCCTGTAGCATGGTAAGATAGTGAGATAGCGTTCCATAAACGGACTTCCATGCTTGGGCTTACAGTAAACGTATTATTGGCATATGGAAAAAGTCTATTATTCAGCAACTGATTAAACCGAGAGCTGTTCCACGAGACTTTTATGGCTGCCGTAGCACCCAAGGCGAATATATATTTACTAAGTCCACCATAACCGGAAAAAGTGCTGACGTCATTAGCTAGGGGAATTAGTACTGCTTGCACAATGTTATTGGTTACTTGGCTTGACAAAATAGCATTCGCAGTAGTTTTACTCCAGCTTAGGCCCCCATGCCAATACAGCATTACTATTGAACGCTGGAAATGGTAAGTAATTCCTGCTTGATGACTATGCTGTTCCTGTAGTGAGGCATCATTCGATTGAAGATGCCTATAATTCAGCAGGATTGCTCCCCGATATACGCCATTAACATCACCAATATGATTCTTATATCCGTAATTTATAGACATAAAATCTTCTACCGTAGTCATTACTTTAAGCGTTAAAGATGGATTAAAAAATAGCTTGCTTTTATGGGTATCTAACTGAAAGCCGGCATCGCGGTAACGGATGTTCTGCCAAGCCAAAGGTAAAGAAAGCGATGTTTCGAACCTTCCCCTTTTATAGTCATAAGAAGCACTTGTGTATAAACGATTTCTCATCCAACTTAAGTTATTATCATCACCCTCTTCAAAATTGCTAATCTGCCCATCTAATTGCTGTAACCGCAGGGCACTTTCTAACTGCCGAATTTCCGTAAATAAACCGATCTGGTAGTGCTGTTTGATTCTTCTCAAAACACTGTAGGCAAGGGAGATTTTAGTAAACCAAGAAGGTGTTTCGACTTCTTGCCCGGCCCGGGCATAGGCACTTCCCCTGTTAAGTACGTTTTCATTTATACCCGGCGATACTTGAAGTCTTTGTGGACTACTGTAATAATTTATGTACCACTCCGTGCGGATGATATTTTTATTTTTTAGCACAGGGATATATTCCAAATGATTCGAAAAATCGCTGACAGAACCTTTCAGTTTCTGCTTCAGCGCAAATTCATTGCTGCGCAATGCCGAATGCACTAAGTCTCCTTTGTAAGTAAAAAGCAATCGATTTCTGAGGTAATATTTGTCTTTATTGGCCTCCGCACTCAAATGAACATTCGTTAAAAATGAAGTACCGGTAATTTTTTGTTCCTCGCTATAGTGAACCGTATCATCTTCCAAATACAAGTTATTAAAACTAACATAGTCCATTTGATTTCGGTCTAATAGCAAATTGATCGTCGACTTCAACTGTAGACCGCTTTTTAAGTTTACGAGATTATTTGCATTAAGAGACTCCGAATAATTGAAATAGTAGCGATTTTTAGGCAGATCTGGCGCACTAGCGGTGCCAGACGATAGCAACGTCGCTGGAGGAGTATTTTCCATGGAAGCAAGGAAGGACGATTGGTTGAAGGCGGTAAAATCAGCAGAAAGATCATCTCCGATATTATTTGCCTTCACAACATTTAACATCTTGTATTTTTTATTAAACAATATGGTGTTCAACTCCCCATCGTACTGCTGCAGTCCCAGGCCGATTTTACCTTGTCCTGATGCCTTGAGCTTTGCTTCCGCTTTTATGATAAGATTTAGTGCCACATCATCGCTAGGTACCTGGTGTTGCAGCACCTTAACCCGTTGATGGTTTTGCATTATTTCTATTCCTTTTACCATATTGTGAGGAATTGTTTTTGAGCCGATCGCATAACGGTCGTTCAACAGGTCATCACCGTCAATATAAAAGTGAGAAAGACTTTTCCCATTAAACTTGATTTCCCCCTTATCATTTACTTCAATTCCCGGCATTCGTTTCAGCACATCCCCGATAGATCGATCCTCATTTTTTGCAAATGCGTCTACTTCATAAGACAAGGTGTCTCCCCGCCGTTCAATACGTGGGCGACTTTTTACTTCTACTTGGGAAAGGTCTATCGCCTGTTCTTCCATTGTAACCGGATAGCTTTTTTTAAGATCTGTTATGACAGTACTAGCTGTTTTATATCCTAGATGCCTTACCTCTAACCACAATTGCTGCAACCTCCATGTGTCTGGTAATAGCAAGGTAAAGTTACCTTCCTCATCGCTCGCTTCAAAACTGACAATATGACGGCGCTCATTTATAATCATCACACTTGCATAAGCAATACCTTTACCTTCTTTGTTTTTAATATTACCGTGAATTTGCTGCCGCTGCGCAATAGCAAAGGTGTACCACCCCGCGAGAAGCAGAAATAACACAAAAGTCTTCATGACGATGATCAAAAATTATATAAAAGATTTAATCTTGAAGTTCTATAGGATTATTGGTTACTGCCGAGACCTTATCCGAATCATCCACTTTTTGAACAGTAATACTTTTGATTCTGGATGGATCGGCTAATGGATCTCCCAATAAAGTCGCTGAGGGAGCGCCTCTAACTAAGGAACCCGATTGTCCTTTAGATTTGGCGGACGCTACCGCTTGTGGGTTCTTTTTAAAGGCCTCCTTTAATTTCGTTAGTGCTTTTCGATTGGTTTTTATCAAATGATCCGGAACACCGAATAGGATACTATCCTTTTCCATCTTATCAAATCCTGCGTAATGAAAAAACACTTCATCTCTGCTATCTTTTGCTTCTAAAATCAAACCCGGTAAACCCTGTAACTTCCACGGGCCATAAGGAAAGGGTAATTCTAATGCAAACCACACCGTATACTTCCTTCCTTTAAGTTCAGTATCGGCACGCTGACAGGAATATCCACCTATTTCTTTTACTTCATTGCTTATTTTCCAACGAACTTCGGGATAAGTGCCATCCAGTAAATACCGCTCATTACCTAACTTATACAATTCCTTAAAGTTTTTATCGGCTGGTTGAAAATAATACGACTCGCTCGTTGTATGGGAGCTTCCTTTAATGGTTAAGTTTCCATCGAAAGCAGGATCTTCCATTTGCTTTGCCACTCGCTCCTTCATTCGTTCTTCCGTATAGGTTTGATATAAGGAGGCGTCTTTTCCAATATAGAGCACCATCTCTTCGTCATGGTGTTTAGATCGCTGAGTGGTGTCATTAATATGGACAAAGTTATAGTAGCATTTAGCTAAAACAGGTTCTTCCTCCTGTGCTTTTAGATTTGCGCTAACAATCATGTTAACGATCAATAGAATCACTTTTGTACCGGTGTTCATACATATAATCATTTAGTTTTACGAATATATAGTAATATTACGAAATATTCGTAGATTATATCAAATAAATTTTCCTCTCATGGAGTCTATATAAATTCAGGCCGTGCGTTTACCTGAATAGTTGGAAACACGCAAGTCCCTTACTTGCTAATAGCTTATTACCAATTTCATAAATAAGTAGGACATTGTTCGGAGCTTAGTCGGACCTTCTTCGGACTTTGTTCGGACAAAAGCGAATAAAGTCATATTTATTTCCTATTTTTATTATATTTGTTAAAGACTTTATTAGCATTTTATCCATAAGATGTTTGCCCTTTGAAGGCAAGAAATTAAAACCTTAAATGAACCAGTTATGGGAAGAGTAATCAACGGCGCTAACGGCGCAATTTCAGGTAAAGTAGGAAGTGTTGTCTTTTGCAAGTGGAAAAGCATCGATTACGTAAGAGGGTTGCCACGTATAAACCGCAACAGAAAAGCTACTGAAGGGCAAGCCAAACAGCGCAGTAAATTCAGCTACATGCAAGCCATTTTGGGCGACATCGTTCCACTGGTAAGGCTTGGATTTATGAATTATGCCCCTAATAGAACCGGCCATAATTCAGCTATGTCGCACAATATCAAACATGCGGTTGCCGAAACTGAAGAAGGGTTAGCCGTTCTTCCCGAAAATTTTAGAATAAGTGGGGGCATATTATCTCCACCAAGGGAAACAAGTATGAGGCAAGATGGAAATGAGATCGTTTTCAACTGGGCTTATGATTCCAAAAATATCGATCGCGACCGTGGTAGGGATAGAACACTTTTGCTTGTAACTGATTTTAAAGAATCTAAAAGTTTCACAAATTCGGGGGGATTTAGATATCATGGTGAAGACCGTTTAACTTTGTTTCGAGAAAAACACAATGCTGGCACAATACTACATGGCTATCTGGCATTCTTTGCTACTGACGGAAGTAACCATAGCTCAGATAGCGTTTATATTGGATCTATAGAAATTAAATAAATTGCAATATTTCACTTACATTTATCGTAAATAAGATAGATTTATAGCCAACTATGTCTACAGAGAATAAAGAAAGCCCATCAAAGAATAAATTCACCATCTGGCTAAAGAGGGTGGGGTTTTGGGGCTTTTTATTTTTTTTACTCAAAGGAATTATTTGGTTAATCTTAGGATATTGGGTGCTAAAATAGGCTTACCCATTCTTTTGGTTTATAGTATTTGCAGCTTATTCACCTACCTTCTTCCTTTATGTCTATAAACGAGCGGTAACCTTTCAATTTTCCAATTTTATTCTTACTATTGCTTTTCTTAACCTAATAATCAAATGATGCTCTCAAATGAAGATGAAAGAAAGTTGATTCTTCTTTTAAAAAATGGAGATGAATTGGCTTTTCGGAAAATTTATGAGCATTATAGAGACAAAATAGCAAGTTTTGCCTATCGATTTTTCAAAAGTGAAGATGACGCGGAGGAAATCGTACAGGAAACCTTCATCAGATTTTGGCAGGCGCGACAAAAATTGGATACTTCTTTTACCGCAGCGCCCTTACTTTTTACAATTTCGCGTCGTCTCATACTTAACGAGTTGAGGCAAATCGCACAATCTGAGCAGGCCATTAGCCATTTATGGAAGAAGACGGAAGAGATTGACTATTTATCACAGGATTTGTTTGTGGCAAAAGAAATTGACCAAAAGTCAAAAGAGGCTTTAGCCTTTCTGTCTCCTCAGCAGAAAGCTGTTTTCTGCTTAAGTCGATATGAAGGTTTAAGTCATGAAGAAATTGCCAAACAACTTCGGATTTCCCCTCACACTGTTAACAATCACTTGGTTGAAGGACTAAAAAAAATTCGCAATTATTTATTAAGATACGGCCTACTCCATTTCTTTCTTCTTCTTTATTCCTAGAGATAATTTTTTAAAAAAAAACAATGTTTGCCTAGTTATACATAGATAGTTCTGTGTATTCCATTATAAAGAGGTTTCTCAACGTGCCTCACAAACATTGCTTACATGGATCAACAACGCCTAAATGAATTATTTAATAAACTTGCAGACAATACCATCTCCGAAACGGAACTTCGAGAATTGATGTTGGCTATTAAGGACGACTCAATACCTAATTTATTAGTCGACAAGGCATTACAGCAGTTACAGGACCGACCTATTTATAAGCATTTAATTAACAGTAAACGCGCAGAGACAAGTTACCGTGCAATTCTATCAGATAGACGGTTTATTAAGTCGAAAAAAACGAAAAAATTCCGCTTTATAGCGGTGGCAAGCACAATCGTGTTAATCATTGCCTCGTCAATAATATTCTACCTAAGCAACTATTCCTCTAATGCTCTAACTGACAAAAACCCAGTGGACATAAGCTGGTCTGTGCCTTTTGGGAAACAGCGACAAATAAAACTATCCGATGGGACCCGTGTATGGTTGAATGCAGGAAGTAGATTGCGTATTTTTCCCGATTATAATAAGGCCGATAGGAAAGTCATTTTGTACGGAGAGGCTTACTTTGATGTACATACTGATAGCAATAAACCCTTTACCGTAAAGACGGGAACCTTAACTACAAGAGTGCTTGGCACGGCTTTTAACGTTAACACCTTCCATCCGGAGGAAATCTCCATCACCGTTGAAAAAGGAAAAGTTTCGGTTCAAAGCAAACAAGAAACTTTGTCAATTTTAACCGAAAACCAACAGATTGTATATAACGCTAATACGAAGATTAAAAACTTATCTACGGTAAATGCAAAGGATGCCATTGGATGGATTCATCGCCAATTAAAGTTTAGCAATGTACGCTTGGAAGAAGCTGGTAAAACACTTCAACGATGGTCTAACAAAACCATTATATATCAAAATGATGCGATAAAAGACTGCCGATTTACAGTTTCTTTCCATGAAGGTGAGAATTTAACGGAGATGCTGCAAGTGATTAGTACCCTTAATAACCTTAAATATGAATTAAAAGGAGATACCATTTATTTTAATGGTAACGGCTGTGAATAAACCCACAAAGTATCACCAAAAAATTGAATATGATCAGAAAAAATATTCCTCCATAAAATGCTGAAGCCGTTGTGGCGCCAACCACAACGACTTCAAATGGAATAAGGGATTATGGAAGCAATCCCTTAAATTTTATTAAACCAAATCTTAACGAGATAAGCTTAACTATGCGAAATTATGAAATTTAAACCAACCTATCTCATTTTTATTATGAGAACTATCAGTCTTATAGGGTTTATTATACTTTTTTGTACCGGTCTATTATTAGCAGAAAAAGGTGCCGGCCAATCCATCTATACGGATAAAATCACTTTCTCTCATCAAGGCTCATTAGAGGAAGGTTTGCTCAAGATAGAACAACAGAGTAGTTATCGATTTGCTTACAAAGCACAGGAGGTTAACCGATACAAACATGTGATGGTACCGAATGGTAGACATTCAATTTCAAGTATTTTAGATCTCTTGGTAAACAATACTCCTCTAATCTATCAACAGCAAGGAAAATATATTCTGCTTCGGAAAAATAGCGATCAATTGACAGCAGAAATCGAAAACCAACAAGATGTTACTATTAAAGGCAAAGTGCTCGATGAAGCTCATCAACCGTTACTGGGTGTTTCTGTAAAAGTTAAAGGTACGGCAACTGTCACCCGTACCGATCATAATGGAAACTTTGTGATTACGGCACCAAATAATGCACAGATTATTGTAAGCTATGTAGGCTATAATACCCAAGAAATAAGTGTGCAGAGCCGCAACGAAATTAATGTTGTACTTCAACCAAACCAGGAAGCACTGGATGAAGTAGTAGTTGTGGGCTATGGCACCCAACGCAAAAGAGATTTAACGGGCGCTGTGACGCAAGTGAGCGGTAACGATTTACGCAATATGCCTATCCGGAATGCAACTGAAGCCATTCAAGGGCAGACAGCCGGGGTACAGGTAACATCCACCGGTGGAAGTCCCGGCACTCCGCCGGCTGTTCGCATCCGTGGTATAGGTACTGTAAATGACAATAATCCGCTTTATGTGGTAGACGGACTTCCTCAAAATGATATTGGGTGGCTAAATCCAAATGATATCGTTTCGTTAGAGGTGCTTAAGGATGCCTCCGCAACGGCAATATATGGTTCTAGAGCAGCTAATGGTGTTATTATGGTCACTACCGCAAAAGGCAATCAGGAAGGAGATCAACTAAATAATCAACTATCTTTCGATAGCTACATAGGCTTTCAGAATCCTATTAAAACCTATAACATGATGAATGCTGCCGAATTTATGGATTATAAAAATCTGGCCAATACGAACGCGGGACTTGACCCCTATTTTTCGGAGGAAAACAAGGCTGAAGTGTTAACATTTCTTCGCGCTAATACGGGAAGTGAAGAAGGCACTAACTGGTGGAAGGAGATTAATAATAGAGATGCACTTGTACAGAGCTACGACATAGCCATTTCAGGAGGCGTAAAAGATTTGGCTTATCGCACAAGCTTTAACTATATGGATCAGGAAGGTATTATCAATGGATCTGATTACGACCGTATATCTTGGCGCACAAATTTCAATCATAATTTACGTTCATGGCTCAAACTATCAGGAAATATAGGCATTATCAATGAAGGTAGAGGAAATGTGCTTGAAAACAGTCCGGGATTTAATACAGCCTTTATAGCTTTTGTAGCAGATCCTATTTCGCCGGTTTACCGAACAGGCTTAACAGATGTTCCAGCGTTCTTACGTCCGGGTTTATTTTTAGACCGCATTGATCAAAACAATCCATGGTCATTTTACAGTCCTATTTTAATGACCAACAAAGAAAACCCTGTCGCTCAAACCAATATTTACAAGAATAATCGATGGAAAGGTACTGCCATTAAAGGGGGCGGAGCGATAGATATCCGCTTTGTTGAATGGCTCAAATTCAGAAGTAACTTAGGTGTCGATCTAGGACGGAGTACTTCTGACTATTTTTCTCCCAAGTACTACCTAGATGGCGATCAGTTTAACGTGGATGCAACGGTTAGTAAATCGAATGCAAAAACCGATTATTATGTATGGGAAAACACCTTAACTTTCGAAAAACAATTTGCCGACCATCATGTATCTGTATTAGTTGGAACCTCGGCGGAGCAATGGAAAAGCGAGTCTTCCAGCGCCTCTAAACAGGGCTTGGTTTCGAATGATCCCAGTCAGTGGATCATTGATGCCGGAACCATCAACCCCCAAGCTTCTGGCACCAAGTGGGAAATGGCGTTAAATTCTTATTTCAGCAGGGTCTTTTATTCCTATAAAAATCGCTACATGCTTACGGCCAATTTCCGTTATGATGGTTCGTCAAACTTCGGAGAGAATGAAAAATGGGGTGCTTTTCCATCATTATCGGCAGGATGGAATTTTTCAGAGGAAGCATTTTCCAAGCAGTGGTCATGGCTCAGTTTGGGAAAATTAAGAGCTAGCTGGGGAAAAATAGGCAATCAAAATATTAGCAGGGGAGCATACCTAACTACCTTCTCTGGAAACATGGGATATTACCTCTTTGGTCCACGCAATCCGCAATTAATTGGCGGCAGTAATTATATAGGCAATGAGCGCCTGAAATGGGAGCAGACTGAACAGCTGGATATTGGATTAGACATGGCCTTTCTTAATAATAAACTTAGCTTAACAATAGATGCTTATCGCAAAACTACTGAAGGCATGCTGTTGAATGTTCCTCTCCCAGCCTATTTAGGTTTTCCTAACAGTCCATGGTCAAATGCCGGCGGAGTGCGTAACAGCGGTTTAGAATTTGATCTTTCTTATCACAATAAAGTAGGTGAATTTGGTTATTCAATTGCTGCTAATGCTGCTACCTTCAAAAATAAGGTGCTTAGCTTGGGTGGTGGGGAACCGATTACCGGTGGTGGATGGATCAGTTATACCACCACCTTAACAGAAGAAGGCATGCCAATAGGTTACTTCTATGGATTCAAAACGAATGGCATTTTTCAGTCGCAACAAGAGGCAGACAGCTACATTCAAGAGGGTGCTAGGCCTGGTGACTTGCGTTTTGTGGATATAAACAATGATGGCATTATCAATAATGCCGATCGTACCAATCTGGGAGACCCCTTTCCTGATTTGACCTACGGCTTACGCTTAGGGGCAGATTATAAACATTTCGATTTTCAAGTATTGATGCAAGGCACGTTGGGTAATAAGATCATGAATATCGCCAAAATAGATATGAAATCCGGTGTCGGCTGGTATAATGCTCCACGTGAATTGTTAGCGGAGGCCTGGTCGCCAAGCAATCCTAGCAACACACAGTTTGCCATCAACGCTTCTAACCAAAATAATCTACAAATTTCTGATTGGCTGGTAGAGAACGGATCTTATCTCCGTGTCAAAAGTCTTCAATTGGGTTATACCTTGCCTACCGCTCTTTTGTCTAGAGCGAAAATTCAGCGGATAAGGATTTGGGCAGGGGCTTATAACCTATTCACTTTTACAAAATATTCTGGACTGGATCCGGAGATTGGCAGTGGTTCTCCCCTTAGCATGGGGGTTGATCAAGGTTATTACCCTCCCGCTAAATCATTTATGTTCGGCATTAACGCAAATTTTTAAAGATGAGAAGATTATATATATATATGATGGCCGCCTGCTTGCTAAGCAGCGCTATCTCCTGCAAGCGCGACTTTTTGGACCGAGATCCATATGGTGTGTTAAATGAAACAGATTATTTCAAAACAAATGATGCAGGGCTTAAATTGGTTACAAGCTGTTATCAACCCATGCTCGATGGTTGGGGATATACGGTGAATAAGATCGCTATTGGAGATGAAAGTGTTGATAATGCCGACGCCGGTGGCTCCGACCCTGGAGATCGGCCGCAAACTACTGAAGTAGGTAAAGGACGTCCTCTATCCTCCAATCCGTTATTGTTTGAAACATGGAGCAATCGCTTTCAGGGAATAGGTAAATGCAATATTGCTTTGGATGCCCTCAAGCGGGAAAGTAATAACTTAGTTTCCAACGGTGCTCCGCTTCCTCCCGAAACAATTGCCCGCTATTTTGCAGAAATTAAATTCTTGCGTGCGTGGTATTATTTTGATTTATTGACCGTCTTTAAAGAAGTCCCACTGATCACAACCGTTGAAGAACCTTCCACTAGAAAGGCTAAAGCTACCGTTGGCGAGCTTCGGGCCCAACTTTATATTGATTTAGACGAAGCTATCCAAGAGCCCAACTTCCCTAGATCTTATGAACTTCCTTCTTCTGAAGCAGGTAGAGCTACTAAGGACGCCGCCTATGCGTTAAAAGCACGAGCAGCACTGTTCTTCGCCGGTTTAATGGAGCAGGGGAAAATGGTTGGCGGTGCGCAAGACGAGTACTTAATTGCAAAAGAGGCCGCGGGCGAAGTCGTAAAAAGTGGTCAATTAAGCCTATTACCAGATTTTCAAGATCTATTCAGAGGGGACTACCAGGTTGGGCCGTTTTCCAAAGAGTGCATCTTCGGTGTTATGCGCAAATATGATCCTGCATACGGCTTAACTGGCGATCCATTCGCCATCATGAATGTAGGAAGGAATAATGTTGGTGGATGGGGAGGCGACACGCCTACACGTGATCTTGCAGCTTCTTATAATACAGCAGACCCGCGGAAGATGTTTACCATTATCAGTCATAACGATATTTTTAAAACGGCTAACGGAGGAGAGGAGGTTCACAATTATCGCGGATATTTTAATGATTACAATCTTCAACAAAGTCGTAAAGCATTCGTACCACAAGCTTATCGTCAGCAAAATGATCTTCAAAGAAGCAACTGGCAACCCTACTGGATTCGTTATTCCGAGGTTTTATTAATGTATGCAGAAGGGCTGGCACGTACCGGAGGTAATATCAATGAGGCCTTGGAATACCTAAATCAAGTGCGGCGGAGAGCCTTTGTAACGACGTCTAAGATTGACGAACCGGCTATTTACCGCGCATTCGGCAAAGACTTAAAAGACATGAGCGACGCCGAATTTAACGCTAATTACGCAATCACTGGTTCAGACAATATACTAACGGCCATTAAACGGGAACGAAGGGCAGAATTAGCACTGGAGGGGCTACGTTTATATGATTTAATTCGTTGGGGGGAGTATACTTCCACGATGAAAGCATTTTATCAAAAGTACGGTTTTGCCGATAAAGGAAGAGATGCAAGCGATAATAGCTGGCCTTTCCCCATACCGCAGATTGAAATTGACCGCTCCAATGGCGTATTAGTACAACACAGTAACTATTAAAAAAATGGACCTTACAAGAAGAAAATTTATAAAAAACAGCAGCACTGTTGCAGGCTTTACCATTGTTTCGAGCCACGTACTAGGAAAGACTTTAGGTTATGTTGCTCCAAGTGACAAACTCAATATAGCAGGAATAGGTGTTGGCGGTATGGGCAGACGTAACCTCGCTAATATGAATACAGAAAATATTGTCGCCCTTTGTGATGTAGACTGGAGATATGCACAGAAAACCTTTAACGACTACCCAAAAGCCAAGCAATATAAAGATTGGCGGAAGCTTTTTGATGAGCTTGGAAATTCTATTGATGCCGTGATGATTGCCACACCAGATCATAACCATGCTGTAGTTGCCGCCCATGCAATTACACTAGGTAAACATTGCTACGTTCAAAAACCACTTAGCCATTCCGTTTATGAATCGCGCTTATTAACCAAGTTAGCAGCTAAATATAAAGTAGCTACCCAAATGGGTAATCAGGGAAACTCATTTGATTGGTGTCGCCAGATTGCCGAATGGATCCAGTCGGATGCTATTGGAGAGGTCCACGAAGTACACTGTTGGACGAACCGCCCTATTTGGCCTCAAGGATTAATGAAACCTCAAGAAAGTATGCCGGTACCCGATACCCTTTCTTGGGATCTGTTCATCGGTCCAGCGGAGAAAAGACCCTACAACAGCGTTTATACACCTTGGAATTGGAGAGGATGGTGGGACTTTGGTACAGGGGCCCTCGGCGACATGGCCTGCCATATTATGGATCCGATCTATTGGGCCTTAGACTTAAAGTATCCTACTAAGGTAAACGGAAGTTCTACATTAAGTAATCTTTATTCACCACCACATGCACAAATGGTGCAATATACCTTCCCGGAAAGGGATAAGAAAAAAAAGGTGAAAATGCCTGAGGTTACGGTTTATTGGTATGATGGAGGGTTAAAACCCGAGCGACCAGCAGAACTCGATCCGGGGATGATGATGGGCGACGAAAACGGGGGGATACTTTTCATTGGAAAAAAAGGGAAAATCATGACGGGTTGTTATGGTATGAATCCTACACTTCTACCACTATCGGAAATGCAACACTTTGAGCAGCCAACACCATGGATACCTCGCGTAAAAGGTGGTAATGGCGATATATGGAACTCGAACGCACATGAACAGGAATGGGTACGAGCGGCTAAAGAATCTGCTGATAATCGTTTAGAAGCGAGCTCTCATTTTGGCTTCTCTGGACCGTTTAATGAAATGGTTGTGATGGGTGTACTAGCCGTTCGATTACAAGAATTACACCGTGATTTAATATGGGATGGAGAAAAGATGGAATTTACGAACATCAGCGATCAAGACAAAATCAAGATTGTATCATTGGACGATTTTAAAGTGGTAGACGGAGACCCACGCTTTGACAGGCGTTTTACAGACTTTAATGCAAAAGACATTGCCAACGAGTGGGTTAAGCATACTTACCATAATGAATTCAGTTTACCCGAGATGCCTTCAGGCCTTTAATTAAAATATTATGTTATTTAAACAGAAGAATATCAAACAATGGTTGGTTTTATTAGCATTATTGATAAACTCATACCTTCCGTCTTTCGCTCAAGATAGTCGGCAAATCAAGACAGATTGGAAGCTCGCTGTACAGTCATACACTTTTCATAAATTTACGCTAATGGAGGCATTGGATAAAGTGAAGGAGCTCGGTGTGCCCTATATAGAAGTCTACCCGGGTCATCGTTTGGGTGCAGGTTTCGGTGACCTTAGTTTTTTACCAAGCCTTTCTATCGATGTACAGAAGCGGATCGTAGCAGAAGCAAAAAAACGAGGAGTCAAAATTATAGCCATGGGCGTTGTGGTATTAAATGAAACCAGCGAGTGGGAATCTTATTTCTCTTTTGCGAAAAAGATGGGAATGGAATACATCACGGCCGAACCAGCTGTACAAGATTGGAATATAGTAGAAGGATTAGTTAAAAATTATAACATTAAACTGGCAGTTCATAACCACCCAAAGCCTTCCCTATATTGGAACCCTACTGATCTCTTACAAGTTATTTCGAAACGCGACAAGCGTATTGGAGCTTGCGCGGATGTAGGACATTGGAAGCGGGAGGGATTGGAGCCGCTAGCTTGTTTGAAGACACTTAATGGCAGGGTTCTTTCACTACACTTTAAAGACATTACCAATGCTAAGGTAACTGAGCATGAAATGCCCGATACGATATGGGGAACAGGAATACTGCCAATTAAAGATCTGTTATATGAACTAAAAAGGCAGCGATTCGATGGTACCTTGGCGATTGAATACGAAAATAATTGGAACAATTCTGTACCGGATATTAAAAAGAATCTCAATTATTATTACGATGTCTTAAAAGAAATTAATAAATTGTAAAGAAAGACTGGTTAGATCAAACTGAAAAAATAAAACATGAATATTTTAGGGAAGGTGAAAGCGCAAGCGACGTATGATGCCATTGTGATAGGATCAGGCATTAGCGGAGGTTGGGCCGCAAAGGAATTATGTGATAAAGGCTTTAAAACACTCGTGTTGGAACGCGGCGGTATGGTAAAACACATTCAAGACTACCCTACCGCCATGAAAGACCCTTGGGAATTTCCACGCCGTGGTGCGCTTCCCGAAGAAATAGAAGCTGCTAATCCAATTGTTTCGCGCTGTTATGCCTTTGATGATACGACCGAGCACTTTTTTGTAAAAGATCAAGAGCATCCCTATATTCAAGAGAAACCGTTTGACTGGATCAGGGGTTATCAAGTTGGCGGTAAATCATTATTATGGGCTCGGCAAACGCAGCGTTGGAGTGATTATGAGTTTGAAGCACCTGCGCGTGATGGCTTTGCGGTGGACTGGCCTATTCGTTATCGGGATATAGCTCCCTGGTATAGTTATGTAGAAAAGTTTACAGGGATAAGCGGTACACGAGATCATATCCCCAATCTTCCCGACAGTGAGGTGTTACCCGCTTTTGAAATGAATGCCCTCGAAAAACACATTAAGGCTAAAGTGAAAGAGCACTTCCCTGAAAGGCATGTGATTATTGGACGCTGTGCCCATCTCACACAACCGCAAAAGACACATGTGGAACAAGGGCGCGGCCAATGTATGGCCCGCCATCTCTGCCACAGGGGATGTCCCTTTGGCGCTTATTTCAGCTCTAATTCATCGACGATCCCTTGGGCGCAAGCAACGGGCAATCTTACCTTAATGACTGATCAGGTTGTACATTCTATTTTATATGATGACCATAAAGGCAAGGCAGTAGGTGTAAGAACCGTAAATCGGCACACGAAAGAGGTGCGAGAATACTATGCGAAGATTATTTTTGTGAATGCTTCTGCGCTAAACAGCAATTTAATTTTATTGAATTCTAAATCATCCCGTTTTCCCGAAGGTTTGGGAAATGATAATGGTCTGTTAGGTCGCTATATCGCCTTTCACAATTATCGCGGAAATATTTCCGCTTCTTTTGAGGGCTTAGCCGACAGTTATTACTATGGCAGAAGACCAACAAGTATTTTTATGCCTTCTTTCCGCAATGTGTTCAAACAAGAGACTGATTTTCTCAGAGGTTATATGGTAGCCTTTAATGCGAGCAGAGCGGGCTGGACACGTTCTTCCGACGGACTTGGTGCCACTTTTAAAGATCAGTTAACAGAAGCAGGTGCTTGGCAGGTATTTATGATGATGCAGGGAGAAACGGTGCCGCAATATGAAAATCACGTGCGACTTAGTAAAGATCAGCAAGATCCGTGGGGGATTCCCCTACTCATCACCTCGGTTGACTATACAGATAATGATGTTAAGCTGATGCGCGATTTTTTGGAACAGGGTACCGCTATGTTAGAAAAATCGGGCTGTCGCAGCATCACGCAGGTTGACCGTCACGATGCTCCAGGATTGGATATTCACGAAATGGGGGGTGTTCGTATGGGGTACGATCCTAAAACCTCTCTTTTAAATAAGTGGAACCAATTACATCACTGTAAAAATGTATTTATAACGGATGGTGCCTGTATGACTTCTACCGGCAATCAAAATCCATCTCTTACTTATATGGCCTTGACCGCCCGTGCAGCTGATTATGCGGCAAAGGCCCTATCTAAAGGAGAAATTTAATTAATATGTAACATGAAAGAGATTGCAAGAATGATGATTGTTGGTGGAGGAATTCTTGTACTTATCGGCACGATCATTTATTTCGCAGGAAGTTATTTTAAATGGTTCGGCAGATTACCGGGCGATATCCGCATCGAAAAGTCTGGTTTTCATTTTTAACCTGAATTAGAATATTATTTTCTGCTCAGAACGCTTTGAAATGGATAGATTCAACTGAAAAGGACGAAGGAATAGCGGGCTATTTCGAGGAGTTTTCAGGAAGAAGATGGCCGTTTCAAAGTGATTAATTTGGCAAAGCTAATCCAATAGCTGCCCTATGCTGCGTTGCCTTCGCTTGACTTATCCCGATAAGTCTTCACAAAGGCGCCTTGCCTAGGATAGCTGTTGAATTTCTGAGCTCATAAAGAATAATCGAATTCAGGTTATTATGCTCCCATTGTGAGTATGCTTATCCTTAGTGGCATCATTAGTTTTTTAGTTTGGCTTTTTAGAAAGCTCTTTTGATAAAACAAAGACACTTTGTAAAATATGGATAGAAGAAAGTTCATTTCCGGCGTTGCATTGGGAAGCACTTATTTGGCTTCATTGCCTTCTTTAACCTTTGGGACGGACATCGCTCAGAAGCATACCACGAAAAACCTTCAAGAATTTTCCGCAGATATTGTTATCGTTGGCGGTGGACTGGGAGGCTGCGCCGCCGCTCTTGCCGCCCTATGCAATGGGCAACGAGTTATTTTAGTAGAAGAAACCGACTGGCTAGGTGGCCAGTTAACACAGCAGGGAGTACCGCCTGATGAGCACCAATGGATAGAAACACATGGTGCTACGGAATCCTATCGTTCGTTTAGGGACAAGATACGAGCGTTTTATATCCGAAATTATCCGTTAACGGAAGAGGCCAAGCAACGGAAACAACTAAACCCAGGCGATGGATCGGTATCTAGATTATGCCACGAACCCCGTATTGCGCTCGCAGTATTAGCGGAATTATTATCACCCTATTTAAGTAATAATAAATTGACCTTGCTCATGGAATACCGTCCGACTCGTGCGGATGTGACAGGAGAGCAAGTCGCCAGCATCGAAGTACAGCATCAAAAAGAAGGAACTAAGGTAGTGTTGCACGGTCAATACTTTATAGATGCGACGGAACTAGGGGACCTACTTCCGCTTACCGGAACCGAATATGTGAAAGGTGCAGAGTCGAAACAGGAAACAAATGAACTCCACGCTTCTGAAACAGGCGACCCTGAAAATCAACAAGCTTTCACCATGTGTTTGGCCATGGACTATGTGGAGGGAGAAAATCACGTCATCGAAAAACCAAAAGACTATTTTTTTTGGCGAGATTTTGTGCCTGATATGCTACCTGCGTGGTCGGGAAAATTACTGGATTTGTCCTATTCAAGTCCGCGTACCCTTCAGGCCACCAGATTGGGTTTTCATCCTCAGGGAAACGGCACCGAAAAAACACTGAATCTTTGGAACTATCGAAAAATCATCAATAGACATAATTTTTTGCCCGGTACCTACGCCGGTGACATCAGTATCATGAACTGGCCACAGAACGATTATTTTCTGGGGAGCCTTCTTGATGTAAGTGACGAAACATTCAAAAAGCATGTTGATTCGGCAAAACAGTTAAGTTTATCACTCTTTTATTGGTTGCAAACGGCCGCTCCACGACCTGATGGAGGAGAAGGATGGCCAGGGTTAAGACTTCGTGGAGACATTTTAGGAACAAGTGATGGTTTAGCAAAGTATCCGTATGTAAGAGAGTCGCGGCGTATAAAGGCACTTTTCACTATTTTAGAAGAGCATGTCGGATCGGAGAACAGAGCGCTGATAACAGGACAAAAAACAGCCCTAAAAGCTGCTGAATTTTATGACAGTGTAGGCATTGGGTACTATCATATCGACTTGCACCCCAGTACGCAAGGTAATAATTATATTGATTTCGGTTCACTTCCCTTCCAAATTCCGCTGGGTGCCTTGATTCCGATTCGGATGGAGAATTTATTACCCGCCAATAAAAACATCGGCACTACCCATATTACAAATGGCTGCTATCGCTTACATCCGGTTGAATGGAATATTGGAGAAGCTGCTGGTTTATTAGCCGTGTACGCTATCCGTAAGAAGGTTACTCCGCAGGCTGTTAGAGCAACGAAGGCACTACTAACCGAATTTCAACAGTTCGTTAGAAAAGAAGGTATAGAAACGATTTGGA
>DATMSZ010000196.1:0-19225 GCA_035565175.1 Pseudosphingobacterium sp. | reverse complement strand
ACCACTTGCATAGTTGATTTTTAGATTTTGTTGCAATATGACAATAATTGCTTAAAATACATAGTAAGAACACAATAAAAAAGCCGCAAATGTGAGTACATTGCGGCTTTTTATTTAAATAGTCTTACTTATTTTTTATCGTCATCTTTTACCTCTTCGAAATCAACGTCTGTAACTTCATCTGGGTTTCCGGCTTGTTGAGACGGTTCACCTTGAGGAGCTTCTTGAGCGCCCGCTTCTTGTGAAGCTTTATACATTTCTTCAGAAGCGGCATTCCAAGATGCTTGAAGTTCATTTTGCGCTGTCTCCATGGCAGCGAAATCTTTAGCGGCATAGGCCTCTTTCAATTTCGTTAAACCACTTTCGATAGGAGCCTTTTTATCTGCGCCAATTTTATCTCCATATTCTTTCAGCTGTTTTTCTGTAGAGAAGATGAGTGCATCAGCTGCATTTAACTTATCAACTTCTTCTTTTGCTTTTCTATCTGCATCTGCATTTGCTTCTGCATCTGCTTTCATTTTCTTAATTTCTTCATCACTCAATCCTGAAGAAGCTTCGATACGGATTTTTTGTTCCTTACCTGTTGCTTTATCCTTAGCAGATACATGTAGGATACCATTCGCGTCGATATCAAATGTTACCTCAATTTGAGGTACACCGCGAGGTGCTGCAGGAATACCATCCAAATGGAAGCGACCAATGGTTCGGTTCTGAGCAGCCATAGGACGCTCACCTTGCAAAATATGGATCTCCACAGAAGGTTGGTTATCGGAAGCAGTAGAGAAAGTCTCTGATTTCTTAGTTGGAATAGTCGTATTTGCTTCGATAAGCTTTGTCATTACACCGCCCATTGTTTCAATACCCAATGATAAAGGTGTAACGTCTAACAACAATACGTCTTTTACTTCGCCGGTTAATACTCCACCTTGAATAGCAGCACCTAATGCAACCACTTCATCTGGATTAACTCCTTTTGAAGGATCCTTTCCAAAGAAACTTTTAACGGCATCCTGAATAGCAGGGATACGGGTTGATCCACCAACAAGAATGATCTCATCAATATCGCTGGTAGAAAGACCTGCATTTTTCAATGCTGACTTACAAGGATCAATAGTACGTTTAATTAAATCAGCTGCTAATGATTCAAATTTAGCACGACTTAATGTCCGTACTAAGTGTTTAGGCCCAGTAGCATCTGCTGTAATATAAGGTAAGTTGATTTCGGTAGAAGAAGTGCTTGACAATTCGATTTTAGCCTTTTCAGCAGCTTCCTTCAAACGTTGCAAAGCCATTGCATCTTTGCTTAAATCTAAACCACCATTATCTGTTTTGAATTCCTGTACCAACCAATCTATAATTACTTGGTCAAAATCATCACCTCCTAAATGTGTATCACCATCTGTAGATTTTACTTCAAATACACCATCTCCTAACTCTAAAACAGAGACATCATGCGTTCCACCACCACAGTCGAACACTACAATCTTCATGTCTTTATGCGCCTTATCTAAGCCATAAGCTAATGCTGCTGCAGTAGGTTCGTTAATGATACGTTTAACATTTAAACCTGCGATTTCACCTGCTTCTTTTGTTGCCTGACGCTCGGCATCGTTAAAGTATGCTGGTACCGTAATAACCGCTTCTGTAACTTCATGTCCTAAGAAATCTTCTGCAGTTTTTTTCATTTTCTGCAAAATCATCGCAGAAAGTTCTTGTGGAGTATATTTACGATCGCCAATTTCTACACGTGGCGTATTATTATCGCCTTTAATCACTTTATAAGGAACACGTGAAGCTTCAGTTGTTACTTCATCAAAGCTTCTTCCCATAAACCTTTTGATGGAGTAAACGGTTTTTTCAGGGTTTGTTATTGCTTGGCGTTTAGCAGGATCGCCCACTTTACGCTCTCCATTATCAACAAAACCTATAATTGAAGGAGTGGTACGTTTTCCTTCGTTGTTTGCTATAACTACCGGCTCATTACCTTCCATTACCGCAACGCAAGAGTTGGTAGTACCTAAGTCAATTCCAATAATTTTAGACATATCTTTATTTATTTTTAATTTACTAATTGCTTTGTTTTATTGTATTTATCAATGCCTATGCCAAGCCTGACTTTACGACATAATGGCAGTGCAAAAAAGAAGCGCTCCGCTTGTAATTCTTGGGGAGGATGATCGCAGCATTTTAATTTCAATTGATGGCTTAAATACTTAAAAGCGACTCCAACTGATGCTTGCTTATACCAAAATAACTTTTCGTTTGCCGTATTTGTTGCCGTATATGCTCTTTTCGATCGGAAGAAATCTCCTTGGTACGAACACCAACAATTAACACATTTTTTGGCGTGTGCGCATCAGAAATAAATTCCAGCACCTTAGTTTTATAACCAAAATATTCCAAAATCAATGCGCGCAACCCATCTGTCAACATTTCAGCTTGCCTTTCTAGAAAAATGCCATATTTAGTCAGTACCTCCAACTCATTCGTTGCCTTATGCTGCTCCATCTGACGTCGGATCTGCTTATGACAGCAGGGTGCCACAACAATTAATTTAGCACCAGATTTGACTCCTTGATAAATTGCATCATCTGTGGCTGTATCACAGGCATGTAACGCAATAAGCAAATCAATATTTCCTCCTTCATACTCGGCGATAGTGCCCTCCTTAAATGTTAATAAATCGAAACCGGCTTTTTGCGCTATCGCATTGCATAACTCAACCAGATCTTTCCGGAACTCAACACCCGTTATATGTGCGTGCTCTAGCTTTAACACCTGATGTAGGTAATCATAGAGCGCAAAAGTTAAGTAACCCTTACCAGAACCCATGTCTACTACATTTTTAATGTGTTCTCCACCGACCTCGTCAATTAAGGGCCGAAGTAATTCTATGTAATGATTTATCTGTTTGTACTTATCTTGCGCGTTCTTATAAACATTACCGGCCTCGTCGGTAATATTCAGCTCATGCAAGTATTTCTTTTCTGAAGAAGCGACAATTGCCCTCTTTTTTTGTTTATCGTGCACGATAGTCGGCTTTTCTTTGGTACTAGGTTTGTCCTTTCTAAAAAATGCATTTCCCTTATTTTTAAACTGTATCGTAGCATCAAAGGCTGTAGTAAATAAGGTTGCGGCTTTAAAATCAGCTGCTAAATAAGAAAGTGCTAAATCAGCTCCCTCCTTTCGGTCAAAATTCTTTACAATATCGCGTGTTTTATAACGGTAAGTAAACGTAAGTTTTCGTTCACCTTTTAAAAGCACCTCCCTAATATAAATATTTTTGAGCTGTTCCTCTGTACCTTGATAATTCCCCAAAGATAGTTTCACAAACGTTAACGTTTCTAAACTTTCTCTGAGCAATGATTCAAATTCGTCGATTGGCAATGTCATTATTAACAATTAATTTATATAATGCAAAGGTAGGTATAATCATTTCGAACACCTTAGCCCCTTAAAACAAAAAAATCCCCTACAATAGCAGGGGATTTTCTCTTTTCATGAAAGGAATTAATCTTCCTTTGTTTCTTCGTTAGCTTCTTTTCCTCCGGCTAACTCATCTTGCCATTTTTTTAGCTCGTCAAGTTTACCATCAGCAGCTAATTTAGCTTGCTCAGGCCAAGTATCTGTAACTGCCGTATTAAACTGATCGCCTGCTTCTGAAAGGATTGCTTTTAGCTCTTCGCCGGTTTTAGCTGCTACATCACTGAAGCTTACTAAGCCTGCTGCAACAAACACTTCAGCAATCTTAGGACCTACGCCCTCAATGATTGTAAGGTCATCGCTCTTAGCTGCTTTCTTCGTGCTGCTTGCTTTAGCTTTAGTTTCTACTTTATCAGTTTCCACTACTGCGTCAGTTGCCTCCACTTCACCAGCCGTAGCTTTCTTTTTACTTGCACGACGACGTGTAGTTTTCTTCTCAACTTTAGCTTCGCCTTTTGCATAAATCTCATTGTAATCTACTAATTCGATTAGTGCAATTTCAGCGTTATCACCTGCACGATTAGCTAATTTGATAATACGTGTGTAACCACCTGGACGATTAGCTACTTTTTCCGAAATTTCGCGGAATAAGATAGTTACCGCTTCCTTATCTTTAACATAACTAAATACAGTACGACGTGAATGCGTAGTATCACTCTTTGATTTAGTGATCAAAGGTTCTACGTAGCTACGTAACGCTTTAGCTTTCGCCAATGTAGTAGTAATACGCTTATGCTTGATAAGCGAAATCGCCATGTTAGACAATAAGGCCTTACGATGGCTATCAGTGCGGCCTAAGTGATTGATTTTTTTTCCGTGTCTCATTTTGTTTTGTTTTGTGCATACCGTCTCCGCATCATATCGAGCAATGGAGGGAATTATGCAACAGGTCGCTAAATATTAATATAATTTATTCTTCGTCTAATTTATACTTAGACAGATTCATACCAAAAGATAAACCTTTTGATTTAACTAGTTCTTGGATTTCAGTAAGTGATTTCTTACCGAAATTTCTAAACTTAAGCATGTCTGCTACATCGTAAGAAACTAGCTCAGCAAGGCTGCGGATATCCGCTGCTTTTAAACAATTTAAAGCTCTCACTGAAAGATCTAGATCAACTAATTCCGTTTTAAGAATCTTACGCATATGCAAGATCTCTTCATCTACTTCTTTAGTTTCCTCTTTTGTTTGAGACTCCAATAGGATGTTCTCATCAGAGAATAACATAAAGTGATGAATCAAGATTTTAGCAGCTTCTTTCAATGCATCTTCAGGGTGGATTGAACCATCCGTAGAAATATCCAATAAAAGTTTTTCGTAATCTGTTTTCTGCTCTACACGGAAGTTCTCAATTGTGTACTTTACATTCTTGATTGGTGTATAGATAGAATCAATTGCTATTACTCCTACTGCTGCATCGGCAACTTTATTTTCTTCAGCATTGATGTAACCACGACCTTTACTTACGGTAAGCTCAACCTCTAAAGTTACAGAGCTTTCCATATTACAGATCACTAAATCAGGATTAAGTACGGTAAAATTGTTAGAATGATTGGTAATATCACCAGCTTTAAATTGATCCTGACCGTTGATGATTACAAAAATCTTCTCCGAGTCTCCAGATTCACCTGTCTTTTTGAAACGTACTTGCTTCAAGCTTAAGATGATCTCAGTAACATCTTCAACAACACCTGTGATGGTTGAAAATTCGTGAGAAACACCAGAGAAACGAACAGAAGTAATTGCATAACCTTCTAGCGAAGATAACAAAATACGGCGTAGAGCATTACCTATGGTTACACCGAAACCCGGCTCTAACGGACGAAATTCAAACGTCCCGTCAAACTCCGTGGATTTTTGCATGATAACTTTATCCGGTTTCTGAAATGCTAAGATTGCCATTTATTTCTAATTAATTATTTGATTGAAATGATTGCTGTATAAACAGGTAAGCAAGCCAACAATGTGGGATGCTTACTTGCTGTATAGACTATTTAGAATATAATTCGACGATTAACTGTTCCTTAATATTTTCAGGAATTTCATCGCGACTAGGATAGTTTAAGAACTTACCAGTAAGTCCGTTAGCATCCCATTCTAACCAACTATATTTATTTAGTTTTCTACCGGCAACAGAATTTGAAATAGCTTCCAAAGTCTTTGAACGTTCCCTAACAGCGATAACATCGCCAGGTCTTACGCTAAAAGAAGGAATGTTTACGACTTCTCCGTTTACGGTGATATGTTTGTGTCCTACTAATTGACGGGCTCCAGAGCGTGTAGGTGCGATACCTAAACGATAAACAGTATTGTCTAAACGAGCCTCTAAAAATCTAAGCAAATTCTCACCTGTGATTCCTTCTTTTGCAGAAGCTTTCACAAACAAGTTTGCAAACTGACGCTCCAATACACCATAAGTGTATTTAGCTTTTTGTTTCTCTTGCAACTGAATAGCATATTCAGATTGCTTTCCACGACGTTTAGAAACACCGTGCATGCCAGGAGGGTAATTTTTACGCTCCAACGCTTTATCAGGACCGAAAATTGGTTCTCTGAATCTACGGGCGATTTTGGACTTAGGTCCTGTATATCTTGCCATTTTTCTCTCTTTAAAGTATCATCTAGCCCAAGGCTAGAGAATCTTAGCTTTAAACTCTATTAATTAAACTCTTCTCCTTTTTGGTGGACGACAACCATTGTGCGGAAGTGGTGTAATATCTTTGATAGAAGTTACTTCAATTCCTTGTGTTTGTAAAGTACGGATAGCCGACTCACGTCCCGCTCCAGGTCCTTTAACAAAAACTTCCACTTTACGCAAACCTAAATCATGCGCTACTTTACCGCAATCATTGGCAGCTTGAGAAGCCGCATATGGGGTGTTCTTTTTAGAACCTTTGAAACCCATCTTACCAGCTGACGACCAAGAAATCGTTTGACCTTGGTTATTCGTAAGTGTTACGATGATATTATTAAAGGTTGCATTGATATGAGCCTGGCCAACAGGTTCAATCACCACAATACGCTTCTTGGTTACTTTTTTACTTTTAGCCATTGTATTGTATCAATTATTATTTAGTAGCTTTTTTCTTGTTAGCAACAGTCTTACGTTTTCCTTTACGGGTACGTGAGTTATTCTTAGTACGTTGCCCACGAAGAGGTAACCCTTTACGATGGCGTAAACCACGGTAACAGCCAATATCCATTAAACGTTTAATGTTCAACTGTACTTCTGAACGCAATGCACCTTCAACCTTTATACGGTCGTTTATAATGGTACGTATCGTAGTCAACTGATCGTCAGACCACTCTTGTACTTTTACATCCTCACTGATACCGGCTTCAGCTAAAATACTTTTTGCTGTTGAAAGGCCGATACCAAAAATGTAAGTGAGCCCTATAACTCCTCTTTTGTTTCTTGGTAAATCTATACCTGCTATCCTTGCCATATTATTATTTAATGCGTTTACGGTGTAAGGCCCCTGGTATAAAGAGTAAGGTTATCCCTCTGCTCTCCGTCTATTGCCCCAAACCTCTTCTTTTAACCTTGACGTTGTTTATACTTAGGGTTCTTTTTGTTAATCACAAACACTTTACCCTTACGGCGGATGATTTTACAATCTGCGCTACGTTTTTTAATAGATGCTCTAACTTTCATCTCTGTAATTATTCGTTGTTTATCCTTTTAAGACTTGAGCAATCCTGCTCTTGTCGTTTATTCGTTTTAAATTAAGAAAGCTACCCCATCTCCTCTGTTCCAAATCATTGTATAAAGAAGATTATTACTCTTACTTATTATAAAATGGATGCTATTTGTATCTGTAGGTAATTCTTCCTTTAGTTAAATCATACGGAGACATTTCCAATTTTACGCGGTCACCTGGTAAGATCTTGATATAATGCATACGCATCTTCCCAGAGATATGTGCAATAATTTCATGCCCGTTTTCTAATTCTACACGAAACATTGCATTAGATAATGCTTCCTTAATGATGCCGTCTTGTTCAATAGAGGCTTGTTTAGCCATATGTTATTGATTATGATATATTTATAAACCCTGCACAAACAGGGATGCAAAGTTAAAAATAAAATTGCTGATTATCAACCTTTTTTATTTAAAACTTCATCAATAAATGAAAATGTTGTTAAAATATCAGGTTCCCCTTTGTTTACTGCTACCGTGTGCTCAAAATGGGCAGATGGTTTTGCATCAACCGTGCTCACCGTCCAACCATCATCCCAAAACCTTACTCCTGCTTTTCCAAGGTTTATCATGGGCTCTATAGCAATCACCATTCCGCGCTCCAACTTATTCCCTTTACCTCGCTGTCCATAATTAGGCACTTCAGGCTTCTCATGAAGTTCTATACCTACGCCATGTCCAACAAGCTCCTTTACTATTCCGTAGCCATATTGCTGTACATGATCCTGAACTGCATAAGAGATATCTCCCACTCTTTTTCCTACTACAGCCTGCGAAACCCCCTTATATAAACTTTCTTTCGTGACTTTTAAAAGCTGCTCCACTTCAGGGCTGAGTTCGCCAACACCAAAAGTATAAGCCGAATCACTGATGTAACCATTTAACACAACACCGCCATCAACACTGATTATATCACCATCTTTCAACTCATATTCACTTGGAAAACCATGAACAATCTGATCATTTACGGAGATACATAGCGAATAAGGAAAACCATTATAGTTTAGAAAAGCGGGAGTTCCGCCGTTGTCATGAATAAAGCTAAAAGCTAGCTTATCTAGAGCAATGGTTTTTACTCCCGGTTTAATTTCCTTCGCTATTTCTGCTAACGTCCTCGAAAGCACATCTGCACTTCTCCGGATTAGTTCAATTTCTTCTTCTGACTTATATATCAACTTCGCCATTCTGGATCTTATATTGTAGGATCTGCAACACCACTAGTAATGGCAGCGCTGCGTCCTTTAACCCTTCCGCTTTTCATTAAGCCATCGTAATGACGCATTAACAAATGACTTTCAATTTGTTGAAGGGTATCTAATACGACTCCCACCAAAATTAACAGAGAGGTACCACCATAAAAATGCGCGAATTGGCTATTTACACCTAACAGACTAGCTATTGCAGGTAAAATCGCGATAATCGCCAAGAATATTGATCCAGGTAAAGTGATTTTTGAAATAACACTGTCTATATACCCACTTGTTGCCAAGCCTGGTTTTACTCCAGGTATAAAGCCGCCGTTCTTCTTCATATCATCCGCCATCTGCTGAGGATTCACCATGATAGCTGTATAGAAAAATGTAAATGCTATAATTAAAAAAGCAAAAGTTACATTATACGCCACTGAGGTAAAGTTACTCAAGGAAGTTAAAAAGGGCGATTGAAGATTTGGGAAGAATTGCGCCAATGTAGTAGGCACGAACATAATTGCCTGCGCAAATATAATCGGCATTACACCTGCTGAGTTAACTTTCAATGGAATGTACTGACGAACACCACCATATTGTTTGTTACCAACAATTTTCTTAGCATATTGAACAGGGATCTTTCGAACCCCTTGTACTATAAGAATAGTAAATACAACTACGAAGAATAATGCAGCGACTTCAACAATAAATGGGATTAAACCGCCATGGCCATCCATACGGGAAGCCCACTCGCTTATTAATCCACTTGGTAGTTGTGCAATGATTCCCACCATAATAATTAACGAAATACCGTTACCGATACCTTTGTCTGTTATCTTCTCTCCCAGCCACATCACGAACATGGTTCCTGCGGTTAGAATGAATGTACATAAAATGGTAAAGAACGGTTCGTCCATTGTTCTGGCATCTGGGCTAATCTGAGACCTTATATACGCAACGGCTTGAACAAGAGTAATAGCTAGAGTTAGGTAGCGCGTAATTTGTGTCATCTTCTTACGTCCACTTTCACCCTCTTTTTGTAGTTTCTGAAAATACGGAACGGCGATACCCAATAACTGCACCACGATCGACGCAGAAATATAAGGCATTACCCCTAACGCAAAAATTGCTGAACGGGAAAACGATCCTCCAGCAAACATATTAAGCAAACCTAGTATTCCATCCTTCGCTTCTTGATTAAGCGAATGAGGATCTACCCCAGGTAACACGATATGAGAACCTACGCGGTAAATCAAAAGAAATAGAAGCGTATTTAAAATACGCGTTCTTAAATCCTCGATCTTCCAAATATTGGTTAAGGTTGTGATTAGCTTCTTCATTTAATTAAAGTTTTACGATCGAACCGCCAGCTGCTTCAATTTGTTTTTGTGCAGTAGCAGAGAATGCATGTGCTTTAACTTCAAGTTTTGTTTTAATTTCCCCGCGACCAAGTATTTTTACTAAATCTTTCCTCGCAACTAATCCATGTTCCTTTAATGCATCGAAATCAATCACTGTTAAATTATATTTCTCAGCTAAGGTTTCTAATACATCTAAGTTGATACCCACGTATTCTACACGGTTAGGGTTTTTAAAACCAACTTTAGGTAAGCGACGTTGAAGAGGCATTTGACCACCTTCGAAACCAATCTTGGTACTATGTCCTGAACGAGACCCAGCACCTTTATGACCACGAGTTGAAGTACCTCCACGACCTGAACCTGTTCCTCGGCCAATGCGTTTTCTGTTTTTTACTGAACCTGAAGCAGGTTTTAGATTTGATAAGTTCATGATAATATAAACTTGTTATGTTCCCCTTCGCTTTCACTAATCAGGGTGAACGATTAAAAACTATAAGATTAATTTAAACTAATTGCCATCCCCCATTAGATCCACCAACAAAGGGATGACAATTTATTAAAATAATCTTAAATTATAAACTCTCAACGGCTACTAAATGATTAACTTTTCTTACCATGCCTATAATGGCAGGTGTAGCCTCTACTTCTACAGATTTGCTGATCTTTGTAAGCCCTAGAGCCTGCATCGTTTTTTTCTGGCGCTCGCTTCTATCGATGACGCTTTTAATCTGTGTAATTTTAATTTTCGCCATAATGCTTATCCGTTAAATACTTTATTCAAATCAACACCGCGGTTTTGAGCCACTGTATAAGCATCGCGCATTTTTGTTAATGCATCAATGGTAGCTTTAACCACATTATGAGGGTTTGAAGATCCTGTAGATTTTGCTAATACGTCTGTAATACCGGCACTTTCCAAGACAGCACGCATTGCACCACCTGCTAAAACACCTGTACCATGAACAGCAGGCTTAATCAAAACAGAACCACCTGAAAATTTACCTAATTGTGCGTGCGGAACAGTTCCTTTGATAATCGGAACTTTTACCAAGTTCTTTTTAGCATCATCAACACCTTTGGCAATAGCTTCTGTAACTTCTTTGGCTTTACCTAGGCCGAAACCTACTACACCGTTCTCATCACCTACAACCACTATAGCTGAGAAACTAAATGTACGACCACCTTTAGTTACTTTAGCAACACGTTGAATACTCACCAAGCGATCTTTTAATTCGATTTCACTTGACTTTACTCTTTTAATATTATTTACTGACATCTCTCTGTTTTAATTAAAAGTCTAAACCGCCTTCACGTGCACCTTCGGCCAACGATTTAACGCGACCATGATACAAATAACCGTTACGGTCAAAAACTACTTGGTTAATTCCTGCTGCTTTAGCTTTTTCGGCAATTATTTTACCTACTGCTTTAGACTGCTCAATTTTAGTACCGTTAGCACTAAAATCTTTTGATGAAGAGGATGCTGAAACGAGGGTTTTACCAGTAACATCATCGATAACCTGTACATAGATGCCTTTGTTGCTTCTATATACTGAAAGACGAGGACGCTCTGAAGAACCAGTCAAACGTTTTCTGATCCCTTTTTTGATTCGCTCTCTGCGAGATAATTTACTTCCTGCCATGATGATTATTTTTTAGCTGATTTACCTGCTTTTCTTCTTAATACTTCACCCGCAAATTTGATACCTTTTCCTTTGTAAGGTTCAGGAGCACGTAACGAACGGATCTTTGCCGCTACTTGTCCAATCAATTGCTTATCGATAGATTCTAGGGTGATTGTTGGGTTTTTACCTTTCTCTGAAGTGGTAGTTACTTTTACTTCTTTAGGCAATACCATTACTATATGGTGAGAATAACCTAATACTAAGTCTAAAGTACTTCCTTGATGGCTGGCACGGTAACCCACACCAACTAACTCTTGCGTAGTTTTATACCCTTCAGTAACACCTATAACCATGTTATTCAACAAAGATCTGTATAAACCATGAAGTGATTTATGGTGTTTTTGTTCTGTTGATCTCTTAACGATTAACTGCCCGTCTTCTTGAGAAACAGTGATAGCTGAATCTACCTTTTGTGTTAATTCTCCCTTAGGACCTTTTACGCTTACCAGATTTTTATCCGATACGGTAATTGTTACACCAGCGGGGATAGCGATAGGCGCTTTTCCAATTCTAGACATTGTGTGTTTTCCTCCTGATTAATAAATGTAACATAAAACTTCACCACCAATGTTAAGGTTTTTTGCTTCTTTATCTGTCATAACGCCTTTCGAGGTTGACAAGATAGCAATACCTAATCCATTTAAAACACGTGGCATCGTTTCAACACCTGCATACTTTCTTAAACCTGGTTTACTCACACGAGTCAATGTGCGAATAGCAGGAACTTTTGTAATTGGATGATATTTCAAGGCAATTTTAATCACTCCTTGAACATTGCTATCCTCAAACTTATAGTTCGTAATGTAACCTTTGTCAAAAAGAACCTTTGTAATTTCTTTTTTAAGGTTTGATGCAGGAATTTCGACAACCCTGTGGTTGGCCTTAATGGCATTCCTTACTCGAGTAAGGTAATCTGCTATTGAATCTGTATTCATTTGTTATAAATAGTGATAGTGGTTTCCTTTACCGCCATGGTAGCAGACCTTCTATCTGTTAATATTCTATATTTTGTAGCTAATAGCTAACAGGTAACAAGCGTTTATACCTGTTACCTGCTGAGCATCTATTACCTTATTGGATAATTACCAAGAAGCTTTCTTCACCCCCGGGATCTTGCCTGCAAGAGCCATTTCACGGAATGTTACCCTTGAAATGCCAAACTGGCGCATATAACCTTTTGGGCGACCTGTTAATTTACAACGATTGTGTAAACGCACAGGAGACGCGTTTTTTGGTAATTTATCTAATGCTACATAATCACCTTCTGCTTTTAGGGCAGCACGCTTCTCAGCGAACTTGGCAACTAATCTGGCACGTTTTACTTCACGTGCTTTAACTCCTTCTTTAGCCATTAGTTATATTTTGATTTTTGAATGGTAAACCGAATTGTTTAAGCAATTCCAAAGCTTCAACATCTGTATTAGCTGTGGTGACAAAGGTAATATCCATACCCATGATTTTACTGATTTTATCAATATTAATCTCAGGGAAGATAATTTGTTCTGTTACACCGAGGGTATAATTACCGCGGCCATCAAAACCTTTATCGTTGATACCTTTGAAATCACGGATACGTGGTAGCGCTACAGCGATTAAGCGATCTAAAAATTCGTACATTTTGCTATCACGTAGCGTAACGTGTACACCTACTGGCATACCTTTACGTAGCTTAAAGTTCGAAATATCTTTTTTAGATTTAGCTGCTATTGCTTGCTGACCAGTGATCGTACTCATTTCGTTGATAGCAGTTTCAATTAATTTCTTGTCGGTAGTAGCACCACCAACACCTTGATTAACCGAAATCTTTACCAACTTAGGTACCTGCATAACACTTTTATACTGAAATTTTTCTTTCAGCGCAGTACGAATTTCTTCTTTGTACTTCGTTTTTAGTCTTGGTATATAAGTCATTACTTAATCTCCTCCCCTGATTTTTTAGCCACACGAACCAACTTACCTTCGCTATTTTTTTGACGTCCTACACGGCTTGTTTTTCCGGATTTAGAATCAATTAACGCTAAGTTAGAAATGTGAATAGGTGCTTCCTTTTTAATAATACCACCGTTAGGGTTGGCTGCATTAGGTTTGGTATGTTTAGACACCATATTTGCGCCTTCAACAATAGCACGATTTTTTGCTATAATTACCTCTAAAACCTTACCTTGTGTTCCTTTCGAATCACCGGCAATAACCTGTACCAAATCGCCTTTACGGATTTTTAATTTTACTTGTCCCATTTTATAAAACCTCCGGTGCTAATGATACAATTTTCATGAACTGTTTTTCACGAAGCTCTCTAGCAACTGGGCCAAAGATACGTGTACCACGTGGTTCATCTTGATTATTTAACAATACTGCTGCATTGTCATCAAAACGAATATAAGAACCATCTTTGCGACGCACTTCTTTCTTTGTTCTAACAACTACAGCTTTAGAAACTGTTCCTTTTTTAATATTTCCGGAAGGGATAGCACTTTTCACGGTTACAACAATTTTGTCGCCTAATGATGCATAACGCTTACCGGTACCGCCTAACACACGGATCACTAAAACTTCTTTAGCTCCACTGTTGTCGGCAACTGTTAGTCTTGATTCCTGTTGTACCATGTTACTTAGCCCTTTCTAAAATTTCAACTAATCTCCAGTTTTTAGTTTTACTCAGCGGACGAGTTTCCATAATCAACACCTTATCGCCGATACCGCAGGTGTTGGCTTCGTCATGAGCTTTAAATTTGGTAGTTTTCTTAACGAATTTACCATAGATAGGATGTTTCACTTTACGCTCAACAGTCACTACAATAGATTTATCCATTTTGTTGCTAACTACCAAGCCGATTCTTGTTTTTCTTAAATTTCTTTCCATTTCGACTTAAATTATTACGCTTCAGCGGCTGTTTCAGATGCTTGCTTCGCTTCTGCATTTTTACGGGCAGATAACTCAGTGTTTAAACGAGCAATTAATTTTCTAGCTGCTTTAATCCTCAATGGATTTTCAATAGCAGAAACAGCATGAGCAAATTTCAACTTGTTAAGGCTAGCTTTCTCTTCCGAGATACGAGCTATGATATCCTTTTTTGATAGTTCTAAGATTTCTGAATTCTTCATTTTCTTATTTCAGTATAATTGTCTACTCCTATTTGTTGTTCTTTTACGACGGTTTCCCGCTTATAAAATATCGTGGGCCCGGTAACGGCAGGCCCACCAACAAATGGTGGGCTAGACGATTTATGCTTCTACGTAATCTCTACGTATAACAAACTTGGTTTGTACCGGTAATTTTTGAGCAGCTAAACGTAAAGCTTCCTTTGCAACTTCTAAAGGAACGCCTTCTGCTTCAAATAACATACGGCCTGGACGCACTACTGCTACCCAGTATTCTGGAGCACCTTTACCTTTACCCATACGAACCTCTGCAGGTTTCTTAGTTACGGGTTTATCAGGAAAGATACGAATCCAAACTTGACCTTCACGTTTCATAAAGCGGGTTACCGCAATACGAGCCGCTTCAATCTGACGGCTGGTAATCCAAGCCGGCTCTAATGATTTTATTCCGAAAGATCCGAAAGCTAATTCAGCACCACGTCCGGTATTACCCTTCATGCGGCCTTTCTGCATCTTTCTGAACTTCGTTCTTTTTGGCTGTAACATTGTCTTAAAAATGATTAATCAATACCGCTTTATCGGCAGTACTTCATGATACCTAAATTAGTTTTTTCCTTTACCAGCTCCGGCTCCAGCTCCACGGTTGTTTCCACCACGGCCACCACCGCCGCCACCGCGACGATCATTTCTTCCACCGCCGCCTCTGCGTTCGTTACCTGGTCTGCCACCACGATCTCCACCACCGAAATTACCGGCACCTTCGCCGCCTCTTCCTTTCACATTACCTTGCCCTACATTTGGAGATAAATCGCGTTTACCGTAAACTTCACCTTTACAGATCCATACTTTAACACCTATTTTACCATAAGTAGTATGTGCTTCTGCCAATGCATAGTCAATATCGGCACGAAAAGTATGCAAAGGAATTCTGCCTTCTTTATATTGTTCAGTACGTGCCATTTCAGCACCACCTAAACGACCAGAACACATGATTTTGATACCTTCTGCTCCCATACGCATAGTTGATGCGATCGTTGTTTTCATGGCGCGACGGAAAGATATACGAGCTTCTAATTGCTTCGCTACACCGTCTGCCACTAATTGAGCATCTAATTCAGGACGTTTGATTTCAAATATGTTGATTTGAACATCTTTCTTAGTAAGCTTTTTAAGCTCTTCTTTGATTTTATCAACTTCCTGACCGCCTTTACCGATTACAATACCCGGACGTGCCGTATGTATCGTTACAGTAATGCGTTTTAATGTACGCTCGATAACAACCTTTGCTACGCCACCTTTAGCGATACGAACAGAAAGATATTTTCTGATCTTCTCGTCTTCAACTAATTTATCGGAGTAGTTGTTGCCACCGAACCAGTTAGAATCCCAACCTTTGATGATTCCTAATCTGTTACCTATTGGATGTGCTTTTTGTCCCATTTCTCCTAATTAGTTTTGTGGTTCAGTAGTTTTGCTGTCTACAACAATGGTTACGTGATTAGAACGTTTACGTATTCTATAACCACGACCTTGTGGTGCAGGTCTTAATCTTTTTAATTGACGACCGCCGCCGACAGAAACTTCTTTTACATAAAGTCCGCTGTCTTCAACGCGCTTATCTTCGTTGCTAGCTTCCCAGTTTTTGATGGCTGATAACAATAATTTCTCAACCCTGATAGCAGCCTCTTTATTTGTATATTTCAATATATACAAAGCTTTCTCAACTTTTTCACCTCTGATAAGATCAACTACCAAACGCATTTTACGTGGAGACGTAGGGCAGTTTAATAATTTGGCAGTAGAAGCGCCACCCTTCTGTGCCTGCTCTTTCCGTTCTCTTATCAGTACAGATTTTTTCTTCTTTACGTTATTTGTTGCTTCCATTGCCTATTATTTTTTCTTTTCAGCGTGACCTCTAAATGTTCTGGTTGGAGCAAACTCTCCTAATTTATGGCCAACCATATTTTCGGTTACATACACTGGAATAAATTTATTTCCATTATGAACTGCGAAGGTATGACCAACAAAATCAGGGGAAATCATAGATCTACGCGACCAGGTTTTAACAACTGATTTCTTATTGGTTTCATTCATAGAAAGAACTTTTCTCTCTAAGTTATGATCAATATAAGGACCTTTTTTAATTGAACGAGCCATTATTTTTTCCTTCTCTCAATGATGTAACGATTCGATGTTTTCTTCTTATAACGAGTTTTATAGCCTTTCGCTAATAAGCCCGTGCGTGAGCGTGGATGACCTCCGGATGCTCTACCTTCACCACCTCCCATAGGGTGATCTACCGGGTTCATGGCAACACCACGAACGCGAGGGCGACGGCCTAGCCAACGGTTTCTACCTGCTTTACCTAACACTTCGTTAGCTTTTTCAGCATTGGAAACAGCTCCGATAGTAGCAACGCAAGTTGCTAATATCATTCTAGTCTCACCTGAAGGTAATTTGATAATCGCATACTTACCATCACGAGCAGAAAGCTGTGCGTAAGTTCCAGCACTACGTGCAATGGATCCACCTTGCCCTGGATTCAATTCAATATTATGAATGATTGAACCTAAAGGAATATTTTTTAATGGAAGCGTATTACCTACTTCAGGAGCAACTTGCTCACCAGCTATAATTGTCTGGCCAACTCGCAACCCTTCTGGAGCAATGATATAACGTTTTTCACCATCAGCATAGTTTAATAATGCTATACGTGCGGTACGGTTTGGATCATACTCTATCGTAGCTACTTTTGCGGGGATATCTTTTTTATCGCGTTTGAAATCTATCAATCGGTATGCTTTTTTATGCCCCCCACCGAGATAACGCATAGTCATTTTACCGGTATTATTTCTACCTCCCGACTTTTTGATTTTCACAACTAATGATTTTTCAGGAACGTTAGTTGTTACATCGCTATAGTCGGCTCCTACTCTAAAACGAGTACCTGGGGTAACCGGTTTGAATCTTTTAACTGCCATTTTTTTTATATAGTACTGTAAAAGTCAATAGTTTCACCATCTTTCAATGTAATGATGGCCTTCTTATATTTAGGAGCACGGCCTGTGACATTACCTGCTTTTGTGTAACGGCTCTTAGTTTTTCCTGTAATCACCATGGTGTTTACAGACTCAACACTAACACCGAACATTTGTTCAACTGCAGCTTTAATCTCAATTTTATTAGCTCTGTGATCCACTTTAAAAGCATACCGATTTGACTTTTCAGTTAAAATCGAAGCTTTTTCTGTTAATACGGGTTTCTTTAAAATCTCCATGTTACTTGGCAAATGCCTCCTCCAATGTTTTAACAGTTTCTGTAGTTAGCACAAGTTTAGTTGCATTCAACACATCATATGTATTGATATCTGCAGCTGTAATCACTTTTGCTTTCTTAAGATTTCTGCTTGATAAATAAACATTATTGTTCAAAGTCGGTAAAACCAATAAGGTCTTTTCGTTTCCTACATTTAAAGCTGCTATAAGCTTAGCATACTCCTTTGTTTTGATTGAATCGAAATTTACCTCATCTAAAACCAAGATATTATTTTCTTGTGCTTTATAACTTAAAGCCGACTTACGTGCAACAGCTTTCAACTTTTTGTTTAGTTTAAAACTGTAATCACGTGGTTGAGGGCCGAAAACACGACCACCACCGTTGAACAAAGGCGATTTAATACTACCAGCACGGGCTCCACCAGTACCTTTTTGTTTGTGTAATTTGCGGGTAGATCCGGCAATCTCATTACGTTGTTTAGCTTTGTGTGTACCTTGACGTTGGTTTGCCAAGTACTGCTTAACATCTAAATAAATAGCGTGATCATTTGGAGTTACACCAAATACCGCTTCAGGAAGTTGCACCTTGGCACCTGTTTCTTTACCTGAAATGTTTAAAACTTGTACTTCCATCTTCTTATTTATCTACGATTACGTAAGAACCCTTTGCTCCCGGAACTGAACCACTAACTACTAGCAAATTCTGCTCTGGATACACTTTCAACACTTGTAAGTTTTGAACTTTAACGCGGTCGCCACCAGTGCGGCCGGCCATACGCATACCTTTGAATACACGAGAAGGCCAAGATGAAGCACCTAGTGAACCCGGTGCACGCATACGGTTGTGCTGACCATGCGTCTGGCCACCAACTCCCGCAAAACCGTGACGTTTCACAACGCCCTGGAAACCTTTACCTTTAGAGGTTCCTACTACATCAATATAATCGCCTTCGGCAAATATATCAACCGTAACAACGTCTCCAAGGTTTTTCTCTTCAGGGAAAACCTCAAATTCTACCAACTTACGCTTAGGCGTTGTTTGCGCTTTCGCAAAATGCCCTTTCAATGATGCGGTTGTGTTCTTTTCTTTCTTTTCGTCGAAAGCCAGCTGGATAGCTGTATAACCGTCATTTTCTTCCGTGCGTATCTGCGTTACCACGCACGGGCCAGCTTCAATCACTGTACAGGGAATATTTTTCCCCTCAGCGTCAAAAATGCTGGTCATTCCTACTTTTTTTCCAATAATTCCTGACATTTTCTTTAATTTCTGTTATTGTCCATCGAAGCAGTAGGGCTTCGCTCAAGACATACTAATCCCACAAAGGGACGGCAAAGATAGGAAACTTCCTTTAACTATCAAATACTTAGCGAATTATTTTTTAAATTTTTAATACCTGGGAGGTATCTAATTCGCAATAGAAATTTTTGAG
>DATMSZ010000195.1:0-12066 GCA_035565175.1 Pseudosphingobacterium sp. | reverse complement strand
TCTGGAAAAGTGGCCGGTTTGGACATCAAACAATCCGGAACCATGGGCGGATCAACAAACGTAGTAATGCGGGGTTATAAGTCGTTAACAGGAAATAACCAAGCATTATTCGTTATTGATGGTGTGCCGGTGAGTAATGTGAATACCAATACTGATCTGCAGGAAGATGCGGATGCGCAAAATCAAGGTCGTGGAGGTTATGATTACGGTAATGCGGCAGCAGACATCAATCCAGATGATATTGAGTCGATCAACGTACTAAAAGGCGCAGCAGCATCAGCACTGTATGGTTCACGTGCTTCTAACGGGGTAATTATGATTACCACCAAGAAAGGCAAGAAAAACACCACAAACATCACCATTAATAGCGGGGTGACCCTCGGCAAAATTGATAAGAGCACTTTTGCGAAATATCAAAAGGAATACGGCGCGGGTTATGTGAATGAATACTCTAAACAGGCAAATCCTCGCTCAGGATATGCTTCGCCTGATGGTAATTTTTGGTATGAAACTGTTTTCGGGAATTCGGGACCGGCATTAGTAACACCTTTTACCGAAGATGCGTCTTATGGAGCAGCCTTTGATCCTAATTTATTAGTATATCAATGGGATGCTTTTGATGAAACGTCTCCCAATTATGGAAAGGCAACACCTTGGGTAGGTGCACAGAACGACCCTTCTACTTTCTATAAAACAGGCGTAAACTCGATGCAAAGTATTAGCATTGATGGAGGAGGAGATGTAACGACCTATAAGGTAGGATATACGCGCAATGATGAAACGGGCGTGTTACCTAATAGTAAAATCACCAAAAACTTGTTTAATCTTTCTGGATCGCATCAGATAAATGATAAATTAACCGTGAGTGCAACCGCCAATTTTTCAAAAATTGACGGTTTGGGTCGTTTTGGTACAGGATACGATGGACGTAACCCCAACCAAGGTTTTAGACAATGGTGGCAAACAAATGTTGATATAAAAGAACTGGAAAGAGCATACGAACGTGAAGGAAGAAATATCACCTGGAACTGGTCAGACACCGACGCTACCGGACCAATTTATTCCAATAACCCTTATTGGGAACGGTATAAAAATTACCAAAATGATACGCGTAACCGATACTTTGGTAGTGCGGTAGTAAGTTGGAAACCTTTGGAATGGATGGATGTAATGGGGCGTGTAACTTTTGACGGTTCCAATGAGTTTCAAGAAGAGCGATTAGCTATTGGGGGTACAGAAGTACCTCAATATCAACGTTACGATCGAACTTATAGCGAAGCCAATTACGATTTACTTTTAAATTTCCATAAAGACATCAGTACAGACTTAACATTTAAAGGGTTGCTAGGAAGTAACTTAAGACGAAACTATCTATCGTCCATACGGGCAAAAACAAATGGTGGTTTATCATATGAAGGCATTTACTCGCTTTCCAATTCTATCTTTCCTATAGAGCCCCCTAGGGAGCGCCTAGAAAGAATCGGAGTGGACGGTATTTTTGCAAATGCTAACCTTGGCTACAAAGAAACCTACTTTATAGAAGGGTCTATCCGGAGGGATCAATCAACAACGTTACCTACCGATAATAATGTCTATTGGTATCCTTCTGTAGCAGGTAGTTTCCTGTTCTCAAACTTATTGAAAGATTCCAATTGGTTAAGCTATGGTAAGTTACGTGTAAACTATGCGGAAGTAGGAAATGATGCTTCTGCTTTAAGCTTGTACAATACATATACTATTAATACGCCTTTTAATGGAGTACCAATGGCATCTATTTCAGAGGAGCTCCGTAATGCAAATTTAAAACCAGAGCGCACTAAAAGTTTCGAAGTAGGTTTGGAAATGAATTTCTGGAATGCGAGAGCGGGCTTTGACGCAAGTTATTATCGATCGACTTCTTCTGATCAAATTATGGCCGTTACCGTTTCATCTGCTACAGGCTATGATAGGCGTTGGGTAAATGCAGGCTCGTTGCGAAATGAGGGTTTCGAACTAAGTGCCTTTGTTGTGCCTGTACGTACAGATAACTTCTCTTGGACTATGAACTTGAACTTTGCGCGCAACCGTAACAAAATGATCGAGTTATATGAAGGTAATAGGAACCTACAGTTAGGAACTTTTCAGGGAGGAATTACTTTGAATGCTACACTAGATCAACCATTTGGTACTTTGAGAGGGGTAGATTATGTGTATCTCGACGGCCATCATGGAGATCCCGATTATCGTATTGTAGGGGAAGATGGTTATTATGCCACCTCAGGACCAGATCAGGTGTTAGGCAATATCAATCCTGATTGGTTGGGTGGCATCCAGAATAACTTTAAATATAAAGATTTCTCCTTATCCTTCCTGATCGATATCAAAAAAGGCGGAAGCTTATTTTCGCTTGACCAATACTATGGAATGGCAACAGGTATTTATCCAGAAACGGCAGGGTTGAATGATTTGGGCAATCCTAAACGTACGCCTATTAGTCAAGGAGGAGGCGTGGTTTTGCCAGGAGTAAATGAAGATGGTTCTCCAAATACCACTCGTGTAGAGGCCTTTGACAATGGGAATACGCCTTATGGTTATTCCAACAACCCACAAGCTGGATTTATTTACGATGCAGGATATATTAAATTGAGAGAACTATCAATCACATATAGTTTGCCAAATAAATGGCTAGCCAATACACATTTCTTTAAGGGGGTGGATTTCTCTTTAGTGGGCAGAAACCTTTGGCTTATTCATAGTAATGTGCCTTATGCTGATCCAGAAGGCGGTTTAAGCTCAGGTAATTTACAAGGTGTTCAAAGCGGTGTATATCCTGCTGTCAGAAATTTTGGATTTAACGTACGGATGAGGTTCTAATAAAAAGATTAAGATTAGTAACGATGAAAAAAATATTCTTATATATCGCGCCATTGGTTCTGTTGGCCTCTTGCGCGAAAAATCTGGATGACTACAATGTCGATCAGAAAAACCCTGCGGAAGTTTCGCAGGCGCCACTCTTCAGTAACGCGCTGAAAGAACTCACGGATGATGTTACCACTCCCAGCGTAAATATTAACGTTTTTCGTTTTTGGATACAGCAATGGACGGCTACCACTTATCAAGATGAGCCGCAGTATGATTTTGTAACACGTAATATTCCACAACGGTTTTGGGAGCCCTTATATCAGGAAGTTCTACACGATCTCAAACAAGCAAAAACATATGCTACCAACGACCAAGAGATCGAAGACGATCAACGAAATAACCAGTTGGCAGCTATAGAGATTGTGTCTGTTTATGCTTGGGCCACGCTTGTTAATACTTGGGGCGATGTTCCTTATACAGAGGCATTGTCTGAAATCGGTCAGCCCAAGTATGACGATGCAGCCACTATTTACAATGATTTGCTAAACCGCTTAGATGCGGCTATTGCGATGGTTGACCCGGATGTGGACGGCTTTGGTAGCGCAGATTTATTATATGGTGGGGATATGGCAGCTTGGTTAAAATTTGCACATAGTTTAAAGCTAAAGATGGCCATCACATTGGCCGATGTAGACGACGCCCAGGCACGTGAAATCATAACAGCTTCGGCTTCTGCTGCTTTTACCAGCAATGCAGATAATGCGGCATTTGCCTATGTTTCGGCTTCACCGAACAATAATCCGGTTTCAAATAATTTAAACTCACAGTTCACTTCCCGCCAGGATTATGTTGGAGGTGCTCCTTTTGTAGATTTGATGAATGAGTTAAACGACCCGCGGCGTCCTTTCTATTTTACAACGGTTAATGGAGTATATGTAGGAGGTGGCATCGGATTGAATAACCAAGCCTCAACCACTTCGAGGCCAAGTGAAAAAGTTATTGCACCAGATTTTGAGGCATTGCTGTTGGACTATTCAGAAGTAGAATTTATTTTGGCGGAAGCATCCGCTAGATGGGGGATTTTAGGAGCACCTACTGATCATTATAATAAAGCAATCGAAGCCTCTATTCTATATTGGGGAGGAGATGATGATGCAGTGGCCGCTTATATGGCCCAGCCTTCAGTAGCTTATTCTACTGCAGCCGGGGATTGGAAAGAAAAAATCGGAACGCAAAAATGGCTTGCTTTATATAATCGAGGTGTAGACGCTTGGAATGAATGGAGGCGTTTAGACTATCCGGTGTTGGAGCCTGCAGCTGATGCGGTAGCTCCCGGCATTATTCCTAATCGCTTAACTTATCCTATTAGTGAACGCACATTAAATGGAAGTAATGTGGAAGCTGCTGCGTCTAAGCTTGGTGCAGATGATGTGACACACAAGATTTTTTGGGATGTGAATTAAAAAAGGAATTTAATTATGTTGAAAGGGGCGTCTTAACGGTGCCCCTTTTTTTATGCCAATTTATTAAAAGACTGTCAATTTTAATGCACATCGATTAGCTCATTTAACGTTACATTCATCTTATTATAATGCTATTTTAATGTGTTTGAAGGAGATTCTTTGTAACTTTTTTTTATTTTTCTTGCAAATTGTAAAGCAAAAGCGATATTTGTTTAACATTTTTTAACATTTGCTGATGCTAATGCCTATTATTAGAAATACTTTTGGACTTTTTACTAATAAGAACATTGCCACTTAGCTTTGTAATATTCATCAGGATATTAATGGTTATATGGATATAAAATATACTCAAATTAGGGCGTACATTCTAATTATCAAACCTAGCGAATAAATTGCTTGTGTGTCCTTTCTCTATGCATATAAATAAACCAATTTATATTTCACTTAATTTTTTAATTAAAAACAAACACATGAAACAAAAACTACTCAGTTTCTTTCTTGTATGTACTTTGCTAATCGGGGCAGGACATGCGCAAGAAAGAACAATCAGGGGTAAAATTACCTCCCAAGAGGGAGACCCTTTACCAGGTGTTTCGGTAATAGTTACTGGAACAACCGTGGGAACTCAAACGAATGCTGAAGGGAACTTTAGTTTATCTGTTCCAAGTGGAGCAAACTCCATCTCCGTATCTTACATAGGCTTCTCTCGGCAGACCATAAGCTTAACGGCATCAAGTGAGTACAACGTAAGATTGACGGCTGATGAAGCCCAATTAAGCGAGGTTGTCGTTACCGCTTTGGGTATCAAAAGAGAAAGAAAAGCCCTAGGGTACGCTACGCAGGAAGTGAAGGGTGCTGATCTAACTCAGAATACTAATCAAAACGTCTTGAACAATTTGTCTGGTAGAGTGTCCGGTGCTCAAATAACAAGCGCAAGTGGTGCTGTAGGCTCAAGTTCTCGGATTGTACTTAGAGGAAATAATTCGTTTGGGAATAACCAACCGTTATTTGTAATAGATGGAGTACCGATTGATAATAGCGCTTCTACGGTAGCCACAGGCACAACGACTATCACATCCAGTGCGGTAGACTTTGGAAGTGGTATACAGGATCTCGATCCCAATAATATCGAATCAATGAACGTTTTGAAAGGAGCTAATGCTGCAGCGTTATACGGCTCTCGGGCAGCGAATGGAGTTATTGTTATTACTACGAAGAAAGGTGCGGGAGAAAAAGGCTTAGGAGTAACTTATTCCGGAGGAGTATCATTTGAGAAACCTTATATTTTGCCGAAATACCAAAACAAATATGGACAGGGTTTTGGAGGTAGCGAATACTATTATAAGTTAGCTGGTAGCCCCGGAAACTATAATGACTGGGCGATAGAAAATGGCTACAACTACGTCGACGGTGCTGGAAACGGAACAAATGATGGCGCAGATGAAAGCTGGGGGCCAAGATTAGACGTAGGACTTATGATTCCGCAATTTGATAGCCCCTTGGATGAAAACGGAAACCGAATCGCCACTCCCTGGATTTCGCATCCTGATAACGTGAAAGATTTTTTCAGAACCGGGCTAACTCTAGACAACAACGTAGCGTTCACATCTAATACGGATAAAGGAAATACAAGGTTTTCTTATACAAATCAAACTCAGAAGGGAACTATTCCGAATACCGATCAAAAAAGAAATACAATTCAGGTTGCAACCACACAGAACTTAACAGATAAGTTGACGGCGGAAGCGTTAATTAACTACGTGAGGACTGATAATGATAATCTTATTGGGCAAGGATATAATGCCTTTAATCCAATGAACAGTATAGGCAGTTGGTTTGGTCGCCAAATTGACATGGAATCATTGAAGGCAAATCAAAATGGTGAGTTATCGACAGGAGCGCCATATAATTGGATTAGTGTATACCATGACAACCCATTTGCTAGTGTGAATTCTATTTTTAACCAGCCGCGCGTAAAAGATAGGGTATTTGGTTATGGATCTGTATCATACAAATTCCACCCATGGTTTAATGCTCAGTTCCGTGTTGGAAATGACGTTTCTTGGGAAAATAGACAGGAACGTGTTTCAGAACGTCAAATTGATATGTATAGAAGTGGTGGAAATGGAAGCTTCAGACAGACAGAGTTATATCGAAGCGAGTTAAATGCAGATCTACTGTTTACGGGGTCAGGTAATCTCGATGAGGATTTTAGCTTAAGTTATACAGCTGGTGCCAATTTACGGGATAACAAGTATAAATATACAATCCTTTTTGCTCCAGATTTAACTGTTCCAGGGGTTTATAATATAGGAAACGTTAATGGAAATCCACAGGCAGTAAATCGATTAGAACATTTGCGTTCGAATTCTTTATTTGGACAAGCCTCATTAGGCTATAAAAGTTGGTTATACCTCGATGTTACAGCAAGAAACGATTGGAGTAGTACGCTACCAAGTGATAATTGGTCATACTTCTATCCATCTGCTAGTTTGAGTTGGATCTTTACAGATGCGCTGGGATTAAGTGACTCTTTTTTAAACTACGGAAAATTAAGAGGAAGCTGGGCGCAGGTAGGAAATGCAACGGATCCCTACCAGACTCTTTCTACATTTTTAGCGGTTAATCCCTCTTTTGGTGGAATTCCACAATATCGTATAGATCCACAGTTACCCCCATTAGAACTGAAACCTGAAAAGGTGAATAGTACTGAAATTGGATTGGAATTGGGTGCTTTTAATAGTCGCTTACGATTTGATGCGACCTACTATAACAAGATCACTACTAACCAGATTATGGCGATTGATCTGCCTAAATTTGGAGGGGCCAGTACCTTATTGATCAATGCCGGAGAAATTCAAAATAAAGGGTTAGAGCTTCAGTTAGGAGGGACCTTGATCAAGAAGGAGAATTTCTCTTGGAATATGGATATTAACTGGGCGTACAATAGAAATAAAGTTAATGAATTGTATACAGATCCCGTTACGGGGAATGAGTTACTCTCATATCCAGTTTCTAATGCCTGGGGAGTAAATGTTCAAGCAGTACCAGGAGAAGCCTTCGGAGTTATACGAGGATCTAAGTATAGAAGAAACGACAATGGGGATTTAATTGTGAACCCCGAAACTTTCGATGATGAAGGAAATAGAGAGTCAAGTAGTGGCTTGTTACAATTTGATACTCAACAACCAATTGGTAATATTACACCTGATTGGATAGGAGGTATATCTAATAGCTTTACCTATAAAAACTTCAATTTAAGTTTCTTAATTGACTTTAGAAAAGGAGGAGATTTCTTCAGCGTAACTGATATGTTTGGTGCATACACAGGCGTTCTGGAGTACACTGCGGAAGGTGACCTTCGTGAAAATGGTGTGGTTATTGGTCAGAATGTACTTACTGATTTCAACGTGGTTACTCCTGACGGACAACCTAATAACATTGTAGTTTCTGCCGATGATTTCTTTGCAAACACTGCTTATAATGGAGGAGGTACAGAATTTTCTATTATTGATGGAAGTTACATTAAATTAAGGAATATCAACCTTACATACAGTTTACCTAAGAATTTCACTAATAAATATTCTTGGTTAAAAGGTGCAAGCGTGTCCGTTTTTGCTAATAACGTAGCACTTTTATACACGCATAAAAGCAATAGAGCACATATTGATCCTGAGACAGCCTTTGGAGCAACTAATGCTGGGCTAGGCTTAGAGACTTACCAAATTCCACCAAACAGAAGTATTGGTCTGAAGTTAAATGTTGCATTCTAAAACATAGATAATAATGAAAAAGATTTTAAAATATAGTCTTGGTGTGGGCTTAGCGGCAATGGTTTTAGGATCATGTACCAAAGACTTTGAGGAAATAAATACAAACCCTAATAGCCCAACAGAGGCACCTCTTACTAACTTATTGGCTTTTAGTATAAGAGATCATGCAGCAAGCTTTTTTGATGTTTGGGGAGATATGAATGAGCCCTCTACCTATGCTGGCCATTTGGGTAAAATACAATACATAGATGAAGCAAGATATATTTTCCGACCGAATTCAGTTGAAAATATTTGGACATTCGCTTCTCGTGATTTGAAAAATTTGCAAATTGTAGTTAACAATGCAACAGAACAGGGTGCGACTAACATGCAAGCTGCGGCCCTCGCAGTTCAGTCTATGATTTGGCAAGCTACTACTGATAGATGGAGAGACGTTCCTTTCACTAATGCTTTGCAGGCAGATGAAGGATCAATTACTCCCGAATATTCTACTCAGGAAGAGATTTATCCAGAATTACTAAATAGATTAAAAATAGCTGCCGATTTGTTGAATCAAAATGGATCAGATGAATTGGGAAACGGTGACTTACTATTTAATGGAAATATTGATAATTGGAAGCGATTTACTAATTCTTTGCGTCTAAGGGTCGCTATTAGACTTTCCAATGTGAATCCTGATTTAGCGAAGAGTAATATTGAAGAAATCTTAAGTAATCCTTCATCCTATCCCATTATTGAAACGAATGATCAAAATGCTCTATTAAATTGGCCTGGCGAATTACCTTACTTGGAGCCATGGGCCGATGATCAATTCAATCCATCTTCAGCGCGTGACGATCATGCCGTTAGCAATGTTTTGGTCAATACATTAAATTCATTATCTGATCCACGTCTATCTGTGTATGCAAAACCAGCTACTGCAGATAATGTTTATCGTGGAGCAGCAATAGGGCCGAATACCCTAGTGCCTTCTGCCTTGAATATGTATTCACGGATCGGCGCTCGCTTTAGAGATAATCGCACGGGCTTTACACCGTTTTTAAGAGCTTCTGAGGTGAAATTCATAATTGCTGAAGCGGCATTTAAAGGCTGGAATACCGGAGGATTGTCTGCAAAACAAGCTTATGACGATGGAGTTCGTCTCTCTCTTGAGGAAAATGGCGTTAGTGTATCAAATATAAGTAACTATATCAACGGTCCTGGCGCGTGGAAAGGGGATGTAAAAGACATCTATTTACAAAAATGGATTGCCTTATTTAAAAATGGTAATGAAGCGTGGGCAGAAACACGTAGAACAGATGTTCCGCTATTGCCCCCTGCATCAGGAACACCTTATAGCGGTCATAATAGGCCACCATTCAGATATCCATATCCAAACTCTGAGATAAATCTGAACGGCCCGAATAGTGAAGAATTTGTTTCGAGTGTTGTTGATAACTTCTGGGGTAAAAAAATGTGGTGGGATACTAGAAGTAATGCCAATTAGCAAGTGATCGTTTCTCATAGAAACGAAATCAATAGAAATTAGTTAAAACAGCGGTAAGCAATTGCTTACCGCTGTTTTTGTATGTAGGTCTTGCTGTTTTATGAAATTGTTATGAGTTTGCAATGATGCTGCTTCTGATAATAAATTTCAATTGTCGATTTAGCTGTATGCGGCTGACCGTTTTTAGAGAAAGTAAGTATTCACTGGTGATAATTAAGTAGAATCAGATTAAAAATATTCGGTCGAATACGAAACATTAGCGCTAAAGGACTTCACTATTTTAACTTTTGGACTGCCGTCGTGTGGGACAACATCAAAAGCAATACGTATACCTATTACATTTGAAGGAACACCATTATAAGACGTGCTCGCCCCAGTAACTCCTATAGTTTCTCTAATCCCAGCAATTAAGTTACTTGCATCTGCCGTTATAACCTGTTTTGTTATATTTTGAATATTTGCTATTGCTAACACTGCCGGATTGACAATTATTTCGTAAGAATTGTCGACCCCACTGTACTGATAAATGTATTGTGCATCAATTTCCATCCCGTTTTCATCGTATCTAGTGTGAATTTGAGTGGTTTCATTAACAGTGGGTTTGTTAGATATGTAAAATACGCCCAGGGGCGAATTATAGGCGGGAACAAAGCCTGTTGTGTTTGATTGGTTATAACCAGGTATGCTTAAGGCCGTTGATCCAATAAGGAAATTACTTGTTAAGCTTCCTTCCATCTCAATATTAGCGTCTATTTTTAGGTTTACATTCTCCGTGGAAGCATCGCTTTTGCCACCAAATATTCCACTAAAAAGATTCTCAACAATTCCTCCTAAACCACTCGTTATGTTTTTGGTTACAAGTCCCTTTAGAGTGTTGAATAGTTGAGTTGTGATACTCGGTTTTATTTTTTCGACATCGCTGTCTCCTTTTATAATAATATTACCGTCTCCAGTCGAAGACGTATTAAAGCTAGGGCTAACTGTAAGGTCAAAACCCGGTACTGACATACTTCCTCTTACCGTTCCATCTAATTTGCCATTAAGTATCACTTTTGTGACATTATTAGATGTAACTGGCCATATAAAATTGCAAGTACCAAAATTCTGATTAGCCATGTTTGCATCATAAGCCAATTCATATTCAAATGCATACCAAGTTTTTGGGGCAACTTGCCATTGCTCTAAAATAGAAGCCTGATTTACTTTCGCATCATAATCAACAACGGCCGAAGCAGCAAATTTCATCATAGGAGATGTGGATGCGTTTGCATATGAACCCTCTATTCCAAGCTTGTGGACAATATTTGCTGATTCAATGAAATTGGCGGTTGGCGGTATATAATAATACATCTTTATCACTCCCCGGTATTTATTATAAAGTATAAAATAAAGTTCATCAGATTGAACAGTAGTTGTAAAAGTGTTATAAAGCAAAACCCAACCATCATTTTTTTTGTAGTCATTTACAACTTCGGGAGAAATTTGTCGACCCGCACCTGAAGCCCAAGGAACGGGAATAACGGTTGCGCCAGATGGTGTTGGCATAAAAGCGATATTTTCCCAGTCTAATGGATATGTAGGAATTGGAACAGCTAGGATACCTACGTTAGTATTGGCGAGTTTCTCTGAAAGCGGCACCCTTTCGGGAGTAGGGGCAGTCTTTTTGCAAGAACACACTATTATTAATAGAATTGAACTTAAAAGGGTAGTTAATTTTGATTTCATATTTGATTTTTTAGTGATAAAGCTATTGTTTCATATAAATGCTAATAATTTCCTATTTGTAACTAAAAGCGGAAATCACGTTCGTACACAGCTGGTTAAAGTTTAGTGTTCAAAATTAATGTGAGTTGATTCGTGAATTCGAATTTAATTAGATCGAGAATGAAGTCAAATAAATTTACACGAACAGTTAGTTTTTCTACACCAATTTGTTCTTGAAATTAAAATGAGATTATAATATGCCGTTGAAGTAAACTCCGTCTGGAAATGTTGAGCGATCAAATTGTAGTTAAACCATAATAAAAGAGAAAACAGGGTGTTTGGGATCTGCCTTATGACTTTGTATTGTCGCGACTGACACGCTGTTTTAAAAAATTCAAATGTAAATCTATGATTCTGTTGTCCAAAAGTTCTTGATATCAAATAGGTCTTCTCGCTTAAAAAATAATGTAGCGAATGAAGTAAAGAAAAAACAACGGCATTTACCTAACTCTCGTCATTGTTCATTCTCCAGTGTTGTTAATTTCTGTTTTGAAGATCCCATTCACAAAAATGAATGAAAAAGATGTGGCAGTTGACATAGAAATAGGCAGGTTAGGGCAAACTATCGCTGGAAATATTGACGAGCCCACCTCAATATTTTTTCCGAAGTCAGGGGGACAGGATTTAAGATATTTATTATAGCCTATAGGCTTGTTAATAACATGTCGAATATTTGGTGTTTTCTTCCATCATCGTTTAATTCTAGTATCAAAGGATTGGTTAAAGATATAGATTATGC
>DATMSZ010000194.1:0-22249 GCA_035565175.1 Pseudosphingobacterium sp. | reverse complement strand
GTAAGGACATTTTTACTTTTACATAGCTTTTAATAAAGCTATTAATTTATTTGTAACATGCAAGAAACTAATATATTATGGGCAGACGATGAGATTGATTTACTCAAACCTCATATCATGCTGCTCAACGAAAAAGGATATTTCGTCAAAACAGTAACCAATGGGCACGATGCGGTGGAAGCTTTTAAAAATTCGTACTTTGATCTTGTCTTTTTAGACGAAAATATGCCAGGATTAACCGGCCTCGAAACACTTGGCATATTGAAAGGTATAAATCCGTCGGTGCCAATGGTAATGGTAACAAAAAACGAGGAAGAATTTCTGATGGAGGATGCTATTGGCTCTCAAATCGATGATTACCTGATAAAGCCCGTTAATCCCAAGCAAATTCTTTTAACTATAAAAAAATTAACCGACAATAAACGTTTGGTCAGTGAAAAAACATCAATGGCTTATCAACAAGAGTTCAGAACCTTAGGGATGACGCTTAATGATAACCTAAATTTCAATGAATGGGTAGACGTATATAAAAAGCTGGTATATTGGGAGCTTTCTTTAGAAAAGCTAGAAGACGAAGGAATGCATGAGATCCTTACCATGCAAAAAGCAGAAGCCAATGCTCAGTTTTCTAAATTTGTTGAAAAAAATTACCTAGGCTGGGTAAAAGATCCTGAGAGCGGCCCCGTTACCTCCCATCAATTGTTAAAGAAAAAAGTATTTCCTACCCTTGAAAGTGGAAAACCAACGTTTTTCTTTCTGATAGATAATTTAAGGTACGACCAGTGGAAAGTAATCAATGACATCATTGGCAACTACTACCGCTTAGAGGAGGAAGATACTTATTATAGCATACTGCCAACCGCAACCCAGTATGCGCGTAATGCGATCTTTAGTGGAATGATGCCGCTAGATATGGAGAAGAATTTCCCTCAATTATGGCAAAACGACGAAGATGAGGGTGGAAAAAACCTTTATGAAGAAGATTTTCTCTCGGCCCAAATAAAAAATACGGTGAGAAAAGACTGCAAATTTTCTTACAATAAAATACTCACGCTAGAACAAGGTCGAGACATTACCGATAACTTACCCAATTTAATGGGCAATGATTTAAATGTATTGGTATATAATTTTGTAGACATGCTATCTCATGCTAGAACAGATATGGCCATGATTCGCGAGCTGGCAAATGATGAAGCAGCCTACCGGTCGCTTACTGTATCGTGGTTTAAACATTCTCCCTTACTAGATACATTGAAATGGCTGTCGCAAAAAAATGTAAGGGTTATTATCACTACTGACCACGGAACTATTCGCGTTAAGCATGCCAGCAAAGTAATTGGCGATCGCAACACAAATAGTAATTTAAGATATAAACAAGGAAAAAATCTTAACTTTATAGATAAGGATGTGCTGCACATAAAAAATCCACATGATGCAAAACTTCCTAAATTGCATGTTAGCTCGAGTTTTATTTTCGCAAAGGAAGACACCTATTTTGTGTATCCGAACAACTATAATCAGTTCGTTAATTATTTTAATGAAACGTTTCAACACGGTGGAATTTCACTTGAAGAAATGATTATTCCATACATTACGTACAGCACAAAATAACAGAAGGCACTTACTAGTCGAAATTTTCGTCATTTAAAAACTAACATATTTACGCTGTCTTCAGTACTAAAATGAATATTACTGTTAACAACATCAATGAATTACCCCTTATTTCTGCACAGATTTTAGATTACATAGCAGATTATCGGGTAATTCTTTTTTTCGCCCCCATGGGGGCAGGGAAAACAACGCTGATAAACGAGCTTTGCAAACAATTAGGTGTAACAGACCAGCCTTCTAGCCCAACCTTCTCCATAGTAAATGAGTATCAAAGTAGTAATGGTCTCATTTTTCATTTCGATTTTTATCGATTAAAAGACGAGGGAGAAGCTTTTGATTTGGGATATGAAGAGTATTTTTTTTCTGGCAATTACTGTTTTGTCGAATGGCCAGAAAAAATAATGAACTTACTCCCATCGACAGTTATTTCAATATTTATTTCGGTTTTGGAAGATGGTACTAGAAAAATAGCATTACGAAAAGGCTTGCAGTAACGCCCTATGCCACTTCTTATTACCCACATTCTCACTTAAAATAAATTCGTAGCTTATTTTATTTCATGAAGCGTTACAGCAATCTATTTGCATAGATTTATGACTATGCGGGAATGACACCAATAAATCTTGATAGTTTTTCGTAAATTGACCCGATTTTTGTGTAATTGAGATCAATATGACCGAATTATCTAACTTGGCGCGCCAAGCCATGATGCAGCCACAAGAGGCAATGCTAGAAACAGGCAAGAGAAAGAACAGCTTAGTCATTGGATTGCCGAAAGAACTGAGTTTTCAAGAAAATCGCATAGCCTTAACACCATTATCCGTTGCGTTATTAGTAGAAAATGGTCACCAAATCATGCTAGAGTCTGGTGCTGGTAATGGCGCTAACTTTCTAGATCATCATTACAGCGAACAAGGTGCAATGATTGTACATGAAAGGGAGCGCATTTATACTTGTGATATTATCATCAAGATTGGAGCTCCGACGCTTGAGGAAATTGCTATGATGAAAACTGGCCAGGTACTCTTTTCAAGTCAGCAACCCTCTTTACTTGGCTTTGAGCACCTTCAAGCAATGATGAAGAAAAAAATCACGGCTTTATCGTATGAATACCTTCGTGACGAAGACAACATATTAACAGTTGTAAGGGCCATGAGTGAAATCGTTGGAGCAACTTCTATTCTTGTTGCGGCTGAATATTTAAGCAATGTGTTTAATGGCAAAGGCCTCATGTTAGGAGGAGTGACAGGTGTACCACCTACCGAAATTGTTATTATTGGAGCGGGAACAGTTGGTGAATATGCTACACGAACCGCTTTAGCACTCGGTGCCCAAGTGAAAGTTTTTGATAGTTCTCTTTATAGACTTAGGAGACTCCAAAATAATTTAGGAAACAAGGTATTTACCTCCGTTATCCAACCGATCGTTTTACAAAAAGCCGTATTATCGTGCGATGTTGTAATAGGAGCCATGCGTGCAACAAATGGCAGGAGCCCCTGTATTATCACAGAAGACACTGTGTCTAAAATGAAACCGAATTCTGTATTGATTGATGTAAGCATCGATCAAGGAGGGTGTTTTGAAACATCGCATATTACCAATCACGCTGATCCCATTTTTAGAAAATACGATGTTATCCACTATTGTGTTCCAAATATCGCCTCTCGTGTTGCTAGGACTGCTACTTATGCCTTAACAAACATTTTTGCCCCCATTTTGTTGGATATTGGGGAACAAGGTGGGTTATTAAATGTGATATGGAATAAGCCGGGCGTAAGGAATGCCGTTTATCTTTATCAGGGGCAGTTGACCAATAAAGACATCGCCCATAAGTTTAATTTAACACCGAAGGACCTTGAATTATTAATCGTATCACATAGATAATACTTTTGGGCTTGCTTGTGTTAACGTATTCATGAAAATTTTAAAGAAACAGTTTTTTAAAGATGCTTTCACATTGCTCAAAGCAACAGCAGTAGGATTTGGGGATGATAAAGTTTCCAAAATGAGTGCCGCACTTTCTTATTATACTATTTTTGCATTAGCGCCCTTGCTCATTATTGTATTAGCTGTGGTAAGCTTTGTATTGGGGGACGACGCACAACAAGGAAAAATTTTCCAACAGATCAATGAATACGTGGGAGCAGATGCCGCCGCATTAATTCAATCACTCATACAGAACCTATCAGTAGGAAAAGGATCTCTGATAGCGACTATTATTGGTGTGGGAACACTAATTTTTGCCTCTACGAAAGTCTTTGTTGAAATGCAAGACTCCCTTAATATGATTTTTAACGTGAAACCTAAACCTAAACGCGGATGGGTGAAGATATTAGTTGACCGTGCCTTATCTTTTTCACTGGTGTTAATCCTTGGTTTCTTACTGGTGGTATCCTTGCTCCTCAACGTCATTATTTCTTTTATAAGTAGTTCGTTAATTAAATATTTACCGGATTTAACAATTTTTGGTTTAGACCTGTTAGATGAAACCACCAACGTGGCGCTTTACTTAACAAATACATTCATTACATTTTTTGTGTTAGCGGTTCTTTTTGGATCTATTTTCAAATTTTTGCCAGACGTTAAAATCAAATGGAAAGACGTCCGTGCAGGAGCCTTCTTTACGGCGATCTTATTTATGATAGGTAAATGGGGCATTGGTTTGTATATGCAACATGCCGCTCCAGCCTCTGGGTATGGAGCAGCAGGCTCGCTCGTAGTCATACTGCTATGGATTAACTATACTTCTTCGATTCTGTTTTTTGGCGCTGAGTTTACCGAAAAAAACGCAGAAATGTTTGGCGATGGCATTCATCCCTCGTCTATTGCCGTGCGAATTAACCATAGAGAAGAGCATGGGAAACCTTCTTTTAAAGAGACTTAAGCAATGCTTAACTTATACCCATGATCTCTTTTTTCTTTCTACTTTTAAATCGTTTCGGTAAAACCGCCAGAATTTCTTCCTTCAATGCCTCAATCGCTTTTTTCTTTAAGTAGTTTTCTTGCGTTATAAGACTTATTTCCCGGACCGGTTCAGGCGATTTAAAATACCTTACTTTATCAAGCTCTTTAACAGAAAATTCAGCAATACTCAATTCAGGCATAATGGTTACGCCTGCATTCATATCAACCATTCGTTTCAGCGTTTCTACACTACCTGTGTTATATTCAAAAGCCTCATCTGGATGCATCGATTTCCTTCTATTGCATATATTTAATACTTGGTTACGCATGCAATGCCCCTCATTTAACAACCAAAGTTTTTCATTCAGGATATCGTTCGCTGTAACGGCTTTTTTATCGTTCAATTCACTATCTTTCGAAATATACGCAACGAACGTTTCATAAAACAGCAGGTGTTCCCGCAGGTTCTCCTCATGAACCGGGGTAGACAGTATCCCGCAGTCTAACAATCCTACCTTTAACTCGCGAATAATTTTCTCTGTTGTATATTCCCAGACATGCAAATGAAGCTTTGGATATTTTTCCATGAAATTCCCTAACACTTTCGGCAGCAAATAAGGCGCAATAGTGGGTATAACACCTATTCTAAGGTTTCCTTCTAGCTCCTTATTTTTATAAGCAACAATTTCTTTTATTTTATAGCTTTCTAAAACTGTGGCCCTTGCTTGTTTAATAATCTCTTCTCCTATTTCCGTAGGTACAACAGGCTGTCTCGTCCGATCAAAAATGCGCGCTCCTAAAGATTCTTCCAGTTTTTGAATTTGCATACTTAATGTCGGCTGCGTAACAAAACATCTCTCGGCAGCTGCAACAAAACTTCTATAAGTGTCTACGGCTATAACATATTCCAATTGAACCAAGGTCATACTATCAATTTTATTTATACAAACATAGCAATTATCGATGAAAATGGTCACTTCTTAAGCGTTAACTTTGATTAGCTCAAACGACAAGGGCCAAGAAAACTAGACATTCATGGAAGAAAAAAAGAAATTGACAACCGCCTCCGGTATACCGGTAACTAACAACGAAGATTCAATGACAGTTGGTCCGAGAGGTCCCATTCTGTTACAAGATTTCCATTTACATGAAAAAATGGCCCACTTTAACAGAGAACGGATACCCGAACGTGTAGTGCATGCCAAAGGTTCGGGTGCTTATGGAACATTTACCGTAACGAATGATATCTCGATGTACACACGTGCCAAGATTTTTAATACAGTTGGAAAGAAGACACCTCTTTTTTTACGTTTCTCAACGGTGGGCGGAGAAAAGGGATCGGCAGATACGGAACGTGATCCAAGAGGTTTTGCGATAAAATTTTATACAGAAGATGGGAATTGGGATCTAGTGGGAAACAATACACCAGTCTTCTTTATTAAAGACCCAAAGAAATTTGGTGATTTTATTCATACACAAAAAAGGCACCCTCAAACAAATATGAAAAGCGCCACGATGATGTGGGATTTCTGGTCGTTAAACCCTGAAAGTCTTCACCAAGTGCTCATCTTGATGTCTGATAGGGGTACGCCGGATGGCTATCGTCATATGCATGGATTTAGCAGCCACACCTTCTCTTTTATTAATGAAAAAAATCAACGTGTTTGGACGAAGTTTCACTTCAAGACCATGCAGGGAATAAAAAATCTCACAAATGATGATGCAGTAAAAATGAAGGGAGAAGATCCCGACCATGCACAACGCGATCTTTTTGATTCCATAGCAAATGGAGATTTTCCAAAATGGAAACTCTGCGTGCAGATCATGACGGAAGAACAAGCAAAAAGTTTCCGTTGGAATCCATTTGATCTCACAAAAACGTGGCCACAGGGCGAATACCCTTTAATTGAAGTAGGTATTTTGGAACTTAATCGGAATCCCGAAAATTATTTTGCAGATGTTGAACAGGCGGCTTTCGCTCCAGCGCATGTGGTTAATGGCATAAGCTATTCGCCCGACAAAATGTTGCAGGGACGGATACTATCTTACCCAGATGCACATCGCTATCGTTTAGGCGCTAACTATGAGCAGATCCCTGTTAACAGATGCCCTTTTATGGTGGCCAATTATCAGCGCGATGGTGCTATGCGTGTGGATGGAAATGGGGGAGCAACACCTAACTATTTCCCAAATAGTTTCGATGATATTTATGAAGACGAATCTTACAAGCAACCAGCCTGGGAATTAGAGAGCACATTGGCAGATTCATTTAACCGCAATGGTCCCGGAGAAGATGATCACTATACGCAACCAGGTGATCTATTTAGGCTGATGACGCCCGAAGCAAAGCGCAATACCATCACGAATATAGTAAGTGCCATGAGCGGTATCGAAGGCCCCAAGAAAGAAATCATTATTAACCGCCAGCTTTGCCATTGGTTTAGGGCAGACGTGCAATTAGGTATGAGTATCGCGCAAGGCTTAGGCTTGAATGTGGAAGCCCTTAGTCAGCACATGCCACAATAATATCCATCGTGTTAAATCTATCAAGTGTGTCATTCCAGGATCATTTGGTAGATTTAACATTATTTCACTAAAACTCCTATTATTAAGCTCTAGGGGTTAAGAACATTTTTGTACTTTTGCTTGGACAACTTGGAAAAATTTGTAGCACTTAAGCGCTCAACATAGTTTGATTTCCAGTTGATAAGCAAAAATCCGAATGAAACGTATATTATTATATAGCCTTCTTATATTATGTATTGCAGCTGTGTGGTACGCCTGTAAAAAAGCAGATGACGAGCCGATTTATCCCACGGCTCCTATATCAAGGTTGTATATATCTCTTTCGGATCTTGAAAGTTCGGAAACGGCACAATTTAGGAACGTAATGGTTATTGATCCAGCCGACAGCACTGTTGGAACGAATGAATTACCTGTCGCAGATTCTTACGATACAGATCCTAAAGTGGGTATGGGAATTACATTTGACCCAACGATAAAAAGAGTCTTCCAAGTTAGCAGGAACGACTCTACTATAAGACTATTCACGGTAAATGCAGCAGGTGCTTTAACCGCGTCAACTTCTTTTAAAGACACCATTAATCTTCGCGAAGGACGCGCAATCGCCTATCACCGCGCATCGGATCAGCTGATCGTTACGGACAATGCGCTGAACGCATCGAGCATACACATTTTCAGCAACCCTCTAAGGCTTACCGGCCAAAGAAAAGCGCGCAAACGCCTTTTACTAGAATCTCAACCCTATGGGATAGCATTAAGTGAAAAAGCCGATTCAAGTATGATGGTGAGTATGCTAGGCGCGAAAAAAGAAATATGGCAATATAATTTAGAGAACATTTCTGACATACCTGATAGTACAGTAAATACTGACACCAAACCGATTGGACGCATTAGCATCAGCACAGCAACCGACTTAAGAGGTATTGCATACTCCTCCGCACTGGATATTTTAGTGATTGCTGATATTGGCATCGTCAATCAGTCTTCTCCAGATGGTAGTATTTATATCATCGAAAATGCGCTCAGCAAATTTACGACAACAGGTGGAGCAATTACGCCCGATAGAGTCATTTCAGGAAGTAATGCAAATTTAGTCGATCCAATAGATGTCGCGATTGACGACCGGGACGATAAAGAACACTATATTTATGTTACTGATCGTTTTGGAAGAAGGATTTCCCGATTTTTGCTATCTGCAAATGGAAACATAGCACCAAATGCGACAAGATCAGTCAGTCCAATGACTCCGGAGTTCATCTATCTTGATGCTAGACCTCGGCCAAATTTAACCGAAAATAGCCAATAAGCGTTCGATTTCGCTTGCTTTTTCCATAGTCCCTGCTTGGCTATAAGACGCTTGTAAATTTCGCAGTACTCTGCTAATAATTGCAAAGTTATCACAAGGGAGGAAGAACTGTTTATCATTCGGAAGATTTAATTGTTTTAAGAAAGACAAGACATCGTGTCTCCCGAAAATCTGCCCCCTATTAAAGGCATTGATGTAAAACAGTACACCACCATTTTCGTCCTTGATATGTTCATCCATATAGGCTAAAATAAAATGACGGGGCAGATTGACACCATATATAGGTATGTCTAATCGCTGCGCTACAATGGCGTATATAGCGGCAAGCAAGATGGGGTTTCCCTTACGAGTCTCCAACACTTTTCCGACAAATGAATTTTGAGGGTCGTGGTAATTTTTTGTGTTCCCTTTAAATCCATGTACGTTATAAAACACATTATTTAACAGGCGCACCTTTTCAACCGCATTCATGTTATACATCATTTCCAGCCATGCATCCCGCTTTATCTCGTCCATCATACGGATAATAGCCTCTTCATCTAAATCCGGGTACTGATATTTATTTATGATGATTAGGCCTTGCAACAAATCAAAGCCTCCCCCTAAACGCCATAGATCTAATTCGTGTACAATCCGCTCAAACTGAATCTTATGAATGAGGTTTTCTATTCTACTTTGTAAAAGGGGATCGAAAGATTTTTCCCAGGCAGCTTCCAACGGGGCAATTACAGGCACTCCCAAAGTCCGTAATTTCTCCTCAACATGAAGGTAGATTCCTTCATCCGGATCATCCAGCAGATGTATTAACGAACTTATTTCTTTATCATTAAGCATATACAAAATTAGCTAAATTGCCTTTTAAATACAATAAAGTGACCAATATGTGAAAAACCCTCAGATCTTCACATTAGCCCTAAAATACGACAAAGCTAATTTGTTTACGTTAATTCAATTGAACTTATATTATCTTTGCCTCCATGGCAAATTATCGCTTTTTTCTTGATTATCTTACACACTATTTATCCGCCAAAACAAGACATGGGGTACATTCTCCTTTTGTTTATAAATTAGTAGATGAGGTGATTTACGATTTTACCGAGAAAGCATATGAAAAATCAATAGAGCAAGAAAGGACTAAGCTTAAAAACAATGATCATAGTATTGTGGTAACCGACCTAGGTGCCGGTTCCATGATGAACAATGGTCGAAAAAAAATGATAAAGACCATTGCTAAAAATGCTTTAAAACCGAAAAAAGTAGCCCAATTATTAGCGCGATTAGCCCATCACTTTCAACCGTCTTCCATCATTGAATTAGGAACATGTTTAGCGATTACCAGCTCTTACCTAGCAAAGGCCGTGCCTACTGCGCATGTAGTGAGTGTAGAAGGGTGCCCGGAAACAGCCAAAGTAGCCCGTAAAACGCTTGATAATTTAGCAATAGAGAATATTGAAATTAAAGTAGGCAATTTTGATCTTTTACTACCCCAAATAATTGATAAGCTCGAACAGGTAGATTTTTTATTTGTGGATGGAAACCATCGTAAGGATGCAACATTAACGTATTTTCGAACATGTTTACCGAAGATTAACAGTCAATCCGTCTTGATATTTGATGATATTTATTGGAGCGAGGGAATGAAGGAAGCCTGGCAGGAAATTAAAAATCATCCCACTGTTACGCTTACCATAGATCTATTTTACATCGGTCTGGTTTTTTTCAAACAAGATCAAGTAAAAGAACACTTTAAGATTAGGTTTTAGTTGTGAATTATTAGTTGTGCGTTGCGAGTTGCCAGTTGTACGTACGAAGCAGATTTATTAATGATCGCGCAATCCCACCACTTAACTCACTTACCAATTAACGACTCAACTATTTAACTACGCACTAGAACGCTTCTCCTAAAGACAGATAAAAGGCTGTTTGTCTGGGCTCTCCAGGTCTTTTTTCACCAATACCGTAATCTATTCTTATGCTAGAGTTGTGTTCGAGATCAAAGAAATAACGGAGACCTCCACCGTAAGAGGGTTTAAGCGCTGAAAAATCAAATTTCTTGGAATATGCGGTCCCTGCTCCAACGAAAGCAGCAAAGCCGATCCGTGGGTGTATGCGATACCTTAATTCTGCCTGAGAAGTGACCGCAGTTTTATCGCGATATCTTCCGGGATAATAGCCGCGCATCGTTTCATCACTTCCTAACTGGGGGTATAAGTAAAAGGGAACATTGCCAAAATACTCATCATAGGTTGCGTTCAATCCCAACGTAAGCTTAGGCGTTAATGGGTAGAAAGCTCTTAGATCGACATTAATCCGGCTCCCCTCAAAATTATCCTTTCCCCAAAAATCAGGTGCATAATTATAAACTAAGCGTGCAAAATATCCCTTAGTAGTATAGATATTTGTATTTCTATTGTCGTACAACTGTGAAACGCCAAAAGCAAGGTATTTTCCTCCTTCTTTCCCATACAATGATAATTGATCATAAATACCTCCCGGGCCTTGATCCGTGTACGCATAATTCTCATAAATCAGACCCAACCCTGCATAATAGTTTTTAACAATCTTTTTTTCTCCTTCGAGTTTAAACCTAAAAAGACGTTGTGTGAGGGAGTCTTTATCCTTCTTCAAGGTCTGGTCTCCAATACCATAAAAGTTAAAGGGGAAATCACGATATCGAATCTCTGTAATGTAATGATAATTATTCCCTTTTGTCCAAATATCCGTTGTAAGTTTTAAATTGGATTGCTTTTTTGTTGTTAACGATCCCTGTAACACAATACTGGATGTTCTTATTAAGGTATCATTTTTATCAAGATAAAAATTATAGATTCCCGAAATACCATATTCAAGTCCCGTTTCCGGAGCATACCCTAATAGAGGCAAAACCATAAAACCGGCCGACCTGCTAGAGTCTTTTTCTGATGAAATAAACTTTTGCGCCAGCTTACTTTGCATCAGTCTGCCATTCATAAAACGTTTATATAAGCCTGGTTTCTCTTCTTGTGCCAACGAAATGGTAGGTAAAAGCAAAAAACAAAAAAGACTTAATCGGCTTAACTTAAAGCTCATAAAAATAAATATATACTAATGAATAGAAAACTCTTCTTATATGGGTTTCGGAACACAAACAATGTCTTCCACTTTTTTTAACTTAACTTCGGTTTGATAATACTGGCTTTCGAGGCTCAAGGAATCCGATCCATGGTGAATTATTTTAAAGCGAGGTAAGAACTGCCCTACACGATGGCATCCCGATAATTTCTGTCGCCAGTTCTCTCGTGTAAAGGTTGATTCTATTAGTAAACTATCGTTCCTTACCAGGTAAACGCCTCTTGCGTATTCTGTCCAATGGCCGTTCCCGAAACAAGAGTCGACAACCGTCCGAACCTTACTATGTGTATTAAGGGTAATGTATACTGAATCGCAGGTAAATTTAAATTTATACAAGCTATAAGTTAATCTTTGATCTTGATTGGCTACAGAATCTTGCTCCCACACTCCTTGGAGGTAAGGTTCTCCTTCACCCTGTACATTCGGATTAAATTTACAGCTTGTACATAATCCACATATACCTACTAATATGGGCAGATATATGTGGAAACGGTTAAAATAGTGATAGATGCTTTTCATGCCGACACTATCGCCCCTACTTTAATCCTCCTATCATATCCTCTGGACGAACCCATTGATCAAATTGTTCATTTGTAAGTAGGCCTAATTCCAATGCTGCTGCGCGCAGAGAGGTATTTTCTTTATGTGCTTTTTTAGCAATTTTTGCTGCGTTTTCGTAGCCAATATGTGGGTTTAATGCCGTTACCAGCATTAAAGAGTTTTCTACATGCTTCTTTATACCATCATAATTTGGTTCAATACCAATGGCACAATGATCATTGAAGGATACACAAGCTTCCCCTATCAGTCGGGCCGACTGTAAAAAATTTGCAGCCATCAAAGGTTTGAAAACATTGAGCTCGTAATGTCCATTGGCACCGCCAATACTAATAGCAACATCATTCCCCATCACCTGAGCAGCCACCATTGTCAAGGCTTCGCACTGTGTTGGATTAACTTTTCCCGGCATAATTGATGACCCAGGCTCATTTTCCGGGATATAGATCTCTCCAATGCCAGATCTCGGGCCCGAGGCGAGCATGCGAACATCGTTTGCTATCTTCATTAATGAAACTGCCAATTGCTTTAACGCGCCATGACTCTCCACAATAGCATCATGTGCAGCTAGCGCCTCAAATTTGTTCTCAGCCGTACGGAAAGGTAATCCAGTAAATTCTGCAATATATTTCGCAACATTCACATCATAGTTCTTAGGGGTGTTAATGCCCGTCCCTACGGCGGTACCCCCCAACGCTAGTTCAGACAAATGTGATAAGGTATTATTCAATGCCTTTAGCCCATAGGTTAATTGTGCAACATAGCCCGAAAATTCTTGCCCTAAGGTCAAAGGTGTAGCATCCATTAAGTGGGTGCGTCCGATTTTCACGACATCTTTAAATCTTTCCGATTTTTCCTTCAACGTATTACGCAATTTTTCAACTCCTGGAATAGTCGTTTCAATCAACATCTTATATGCTGCAATATGCATAGCAGTAGGATAGGTGTCGTTGGACGATTGCGACTTATTAACATCATCATTAGGATGTATAAACGTTTTCCCTTCACCCAGTTTATTTCCCTTTATGACGTGCGCACGATTTGCGATCACCTCATTTACATTCATATTCGACTGCGTGCCAGAGCCTGTTTGCCAGATTACAAGCGGAAACTCTGCGCTAAGCTCTCCGGCCAAAATTTCATCGCAAACTTGCGCTATTAAATCGCGCTTCTCTTCCGGCAAAATTCCCGCATCTTTATTTGTAAAGGCTGCGGCTTTCTTTAAATAAGCGAATGCCTGGATAATCTCTTTTGGCATAGACCCTTCAGGACCTATCTTAAAATTCTCATGGGATCTTTCTGTCTGTGCACCCCAATACTTATCGGCAGGAACTTTTACCTCGCCCATTGTATCGTATTCTATTCTATATGACATGCTAGCGATATTTTAATTTATCCTACAAAGTTAAAAAACTTATACACTTCGCCATGAGACTAGGCTTTAAAATGACCTTCCTTTCATACATATCGGTAAAATTTTTATTAAATTGGTTTTTAACACAATATTTTGCCAAATTCGCCATTCCTATTAGTATAGATTAACAAACAAACAGTATACGTTGAAACAATTACCAAGATTATTATTTTGTGCCATTATTGCATTGGCCTCATGCAGCTCAGCGGAACAAAAAAAAGCAGAACAAGCTAAAGAACAAGCCATTACCGATAGCATTAAACTTATTTACGACCCACATAAAGCCAATAAGGAAATTGATGCCTTTATGCAGAACTTACATAAAAAATCTGCTTTCAATGGAAATGTGCTGGTTGCTAAAAAAGGTAAAATTATTTATGAACATGCATTTGGTTGGGCAGATTATCTTCGAAAAGACAGTTTAAATATAGATTCGAAATTTGAGTTAGCTTCTGTTTCCAAACCGCTAACAGGTACAGCGGTCTTGCTTTTAGTGCAGGAGGGAAAACTAAAGTTAGATCAACAAGTTAAAGAATTCTTCCCGGATTTCCCTTATGAAGGGATCACCATACGCATGTTATTAACCCATCGTTCGGGGCTCATAAATTATGTTTACTTTACCGATGACATTTGGAAAGACAAGAAAAAGGGAATGACGAATATGGATGTCATGAAAATTTTGGCAGAACATAAACCGTCGCCTTACGCCAAACCCGATACACGCTTTCACTACAATAACTCCAATTTTATGGTATTGGCGGCTATTATTGAGAAGGTGAGCGGTCAATCTTTTACAGTATTCATGCAAGAGAATATCTTCAAGCCCTTGGGTATGAAACATACAGCCGTGTACTCAAAAGCAGATTATGAAAAAATACCAACGAATGTGGTAGGGCATGATCGTGTTTGGCGTAGATCCGTCGTACAAAATTTTCACGACGGTCCTGTTGGCGACAAAGGGATTTATAGTACTGTTGAGGATTTATTCTTGTTTGACAGGGCATTAAGAGAGGAACGTTTATTAAGCGCGACTCTTCAAGATTCGGCCTATGCTCCACACAATCAAAAATCAATGAAAGGTGTTTTTAATTATGGATATGGTTGGCGTACCTTTGAACAAGGGAATGAACATGTGGTATATCATACCGGATGGTGGCATGGATTTAAAAATTTATATGTGCGTGATCTGAAAAATGATGTAACAATTGTTCTTTTAAGTAATATGGCAAATGGCAGTTTAATGCACTTAGATGATTTATATAAAATACTCAAAATGCCTGTAATTAGACAAGGGGCATACAATGGAAGTGGAGATTATGTAGGGGAGTAGCTGAGTCAATTAGCCAATGTGATAATTAGTTGATGAATTGAATAGCGGAAAGCATAAAGCCTATTGCTTAAAATTAATGTGACTATGGGTTTATGCAGCCAAATAACGAACAACGGATAACCAATAACAAATAAAATATGTTTGATAAATTATTCCAGGCCCAGCAGAAGGCCGAAGAAGTTAAAAAGCGCCTTGATAGCATTAGTGTATCAGGTGAAGCAGAAGGAGGGCTTATTAAAGTCACTTCCACCGCAAATAAGGAAATAAAATCTATAAGTATTGACCCAGCGTTCTACGCTGAGGCCGAACTAGAAGAGCTGGAAGAGCTGTTGGTAGTTGCCCTCAATAAAGCACTGCAGCAAGCCGAAAATGTTAGCCAAACAGAGATGCAAGCTGCCACCAAAGATATGTTGGGTGGACTAGGCGGCATGTTTGGAGGCTAAATAAATAGGAGTAGTGAACGATGCGTTATAAATGATGAGTTTTTAGCGGTAACTGATAACGCACAACAACTTACGTATTGACACTTGGTGCTTATGTCTTGATACTAGTAACCCGTAACGAACAACTAATAACCAATAATATGAAAGCAACATTTTTTGGGCATGCAACGATTGCATTGGATCTAGCAGGAGCGAGCATATTGTTCGATCCTTTTATAACACCAAATGAACTGGCAAAGGAGATTGACATTAAAACGTTAAAACCAGACTACATAATGCTCAGTCACGCTCACAGTGATCATGTGGCCGATGTGGCAGCAATCCAGAAGAATACTAATGCTACAGTTATAGCTATAGTAGAAACTGCCGCTTGGGCTAGCCGACAAGGTATATCTACAGATAAAATAATCGAGATGAATTTTGGTGGAACGGTAAAAACCAAATTTGGTACAGCAAAAATGGTCTACGCGCTGCATACCAATAGTACTCCCGATCTACAATACGGTGGTGTTGCCGCTGGTTATATCATTAATAGCGGAAACAAAAAAATATATTTCGCAGGTGATACCGCGCTAACCCTCGAGATGAAACTGTTGGCAGATGAAGCACTTGACTGGGCAATTTTACCCATTGGAGATCACTACACAATGGGAGTAGAAGATGCCATTAAAGCTGCTGGCTTTATTAATTGTAAAAATATAATTGGCATCCATTATAACACGTTTCCTCCCATTGCAATTGATGAAGAAGAAGCAAAGAAAAAGTTTGCAGATGCCGGACTGCATTTACATTTATTACCAATAGGAGGTTCGATAAGTCTTTAATTAAACAAACAAAGAACCGTTAAACGGTTCTTTGTTTGTTTATATTCCATTCTTCCGATCTATCCGTAGATTATAAAACCGAAGCTGTTTTGTTTCTTGATCAACAAGTGTACTTGCATTAATCGTTAACACATCATCGATATAGGTATCATCAGCATATGAGGGAATCCAATAACTAATATCTTTAAGCACTTTAACCAAAATTTTGTTGACTTCTTTTTCCTCAAAACCCTTAATAACTTCTAGTTTTGAAAGACTTCCATTTTTATCAACCTCCACCTGTACTTCAATAGGATTGGTAACGATTCCAGAAGCATCATATAGCGAAAATGCAAGATCCAGTTTGTTGGTAATGAATAATGAAAAATCTTGATTTTCATCAATCGTACAATTCTTACTAACCATACGTTCCGCTTGAATAAAAAATAGCGAAGGTCCTATTTGTAAACGTGATCCTTTTGTATAGGGTGTTCCGTTCATTTCATCATAACCCATCGTAAATTTGCCTTCCTTAAAGCGTTCATATCCGGCGTAATCCCGTTCATTCTTCGGATATACCAAAAAAATATCCCATTGACCGTCAGGCTTCCCCTCTTTAATAAATCCTTGATAATCTGTAAACTCATATCCAAACTCATTATAGCCTTCTGCTTTCACTGCAAACTCAAATTTCCCCTTTCCATCTACTACGCGTTGGCGTCTACGGGTGTCCCAAAAATTTTGAACATATGCCTGTCCATCTTTATATAGAATCTCCATCATGGGCAAACCGTCAGGATAATTATAGGTAGAGACCCCTTCGGCACTTCCATTTTTGAAAGTAGTTATCCAATTAACTTTTCCATTTGGAAAATAAGCTGTAAAAACACCTTCTTTCTTGCCATTCGTGTAATTGCCCGTCAGGATCACATTTCCGTCATTATTGTAATCTGTAAATGCTCCATCATAGCTTTTAAGTTGGAGATTATAGGTACCTACACGTTCAATAGATTTATATTGGCAAAATTTATCGACTAAAAAGTAATGTTCATCGAAATAGAACTGTGTTTTCCCGTCCGTTGTCTGCTCAAAATAGATAGGTTTAACATCAGCAGTTGTTTGCGCTATAATTTTACCTACGTTTATTAAACAAAGTAAAACAATCAGAAAATTTCTTTTATATCTCTTAACCATTTTAATGTGCTTCTAGCCAGTTGCTACCCTCACCAATTTCAACAACAATAGGGACCTCCGTTTTGATTGCTTCTTTCATTCGGGCGGCTATTATTTCTTTGAACATTTTAACTTCCTCTTTAGGGACATCAAACACCAATTCATCATGTACTTGCATTGTCATCTTACCTCTTAATCCCGCTTTTATAATATCCTGATGAATGTGGATCATTGCTATTTTAATAAGGTCGGCTGCTGATCCCTGAATAGGTGCGTTAATTGCGTTTCGTTCGGCAAAACCCCGGACAGTTGCATTTGCAGAATTAATATCTCTTAAATAACGTCTTCTCTTCAAAAGCGTCTCCACATAACCGTGTTCTTTCGCAAAAGCGATCGTGTTATTCATATAATCCTTGATTCCAGGATATTGTATAAAATACTGTTCAATCATATCTGCGGCCTCTCTTCTCGGGATACCTAAACTCTGTGAAAGACCAAATGCTGATTGGCCGTAGATGATTCCAAAATTTACTGCCTTTGCATTGCGCCTTTGATGTGAAGTTACTTCCTCCAATGTTATGCCATAAACTTTTGCAGCAGTAGCTGTATGAATATCTAAGCCTTTAGCAAAAGCATCCAGCATATTAACATCTTTACTGATTTCCGCTATTAACCTAAGTTCAATCTGAGAATAATCTGCTGATAAGATCACATGGTTTTCATCTCTAGCAATAAACGCTTTCCTTACTTCTCTGCCTCTTTCAGTTCTGATGGGAATATTCTGTAAGTTAGGGTTATTGGAGCTAAGCCGACCCGTAGCTGCCACCGCTTGATTATAAGAAGTATGTACACGCCCGGTTTTAGGGTTGATTAGCTGAGGCAGTGCATCAACGTAGGTTGATCTTAATTTCTGCAGCTGTCTATAATCTAATATGTCTTGCACAATATCACTTTTATGAGCGAGTGTTAACAACACATCCTCTCCTGTTTGGTATTGCCCTGTTTTGGTCTTCTTAGCCTTTGGGTCTAGTTGTAATTTGTCGAACAAGACTTCGCCCAACTGCTTAGGAGAGGCAATATTAAATGGTACGCCAGCTTTTTCATAAATTCGCTCTTCCAATATCAGCACTTCATTCTGAATAGAAATTGAAAAGTCCTTGAGCGCTTCAACATCAATTCGAACACCTTCTCTTTCCATTTCCACTAATACATAAACAAGTGGAAATTCGACCTCGCTAGCGAGTCGATCAGCTTCCACTTTTTGAAGTAGTGGATCAAAAACCTCCTTAAGTTGAAGTGTAATATCTGCATCTTCTGCGGCATAATCACTTACTATTTTGGGATCGATATCCCGCATGTTCAATTGTTTCTTTCCTTTCGGCCCAATTAAAGTAGTGATTGAAACCGGCGTATATCCTAGATAATTTTCGGCCAACACATCCATACCATGCCTTGTTTCAGGATCTATTAGATAATGTGCCAACATCGTATCGAACAATACACCTTTTACATTAACGCCATACCAACTTAAAACCAATATGTCAAACTTCAAATTTTGACCGATCTTAAGAATTTCCTCGTTCTCTAGTAGAGGTTGAAATTTAGCCACTAATTTGGCACACAAGGATTGATCTGCCGGAGCAGGAACGTACCAGGCACTACCTTTCTCGAAAGAAAAGCTAAGGCCTACAAGCTCACAGTTATTAGCATCTGTTCCAGTAGTTTCCGTATCAAAACAAATTGCATTTTGCCTTTCGAGCAATGCGATAAGTTCTGCTTGTTTCTCGTCCGTATCGGCGTACGTATAAGCATGGTCCGTATTCTCAATATGTTTACCTAATGTTGGGACAGCATAAATTGCCTCCTCAGTTGTGGGCGCGGGTGCAGATCCAAAAAGATCCATCTGCCCTCCGGCGGACACTTTGCTGTCTACCACATTAAATTCTTCTCCAAACACTCGTTTCCCTATTGTTCTAAATTCAAGCTCAGCAAAAAGAGGTTCCAATAACTCTTTACTTGGATCTTGTATAAGCAGGCTTTCTGGATCAAATTCAACCGGTACATCCAGTATGATCGTCGCCAATTTCTTTGAAATTAACCCTTGTTTCGCATACGCTTCTACATTTTCTCGCAATTTCCCTTTCAGCTTATCACTGTTTGTTATAATTTCCTCGACCGAACCAAAGTCCTGTATTAGCTTTTTGGCCGTCTTCTCTCCAATTCCTGGAATACCCGGAATATTATCAACTGCATCCCCCCAAAGGCCTAGTATATCAATCACCTGATCCACTCGCGCTATTTCCCATTTTTCCAATACTTCTTTTACACCTAATATCTCGTGCCCGTTTCCCATACGGGCTGGTTTGTATATCTTTATCCGTTCACTAACCAGCTGCGCGAAGTCCTTATCGGGCGTCATGCAAAAAACATCAAAGCCTTCCTGCTCTGCTTTTTTGGCTAAGGTTCCGATGATATCATCGGCTTCATATCCATCCTTTATGATAACAGGAATATTAAATCCTTCAATTAAGCGGTAAATAAAGGGAATAGCCGTTGCTAAATCTTCAGGCATAGCTTCCCGATGTGCTTTATAAGCCTCAAAGGAAGTATGTCGTTCTGTTGGAGCATCCGTATCAAAAACCACCGCCATGTGGGTAGGACTTTCTTTTTTCAACACTTCTAATAAGGTGTTGGTAAAACCCATAATGGCTGAAGTGTTCAGTCCAGTTGACGTAAAACGAGGCGCCTTACTCAAAGCAAAGTGAGCCCGGTATATCAGGGCCATACCATCTAACAAAAAGAGTTTCATTTGTAAAATATTTTCCGAATAGCTTATCCTTATTCCTATTTCACCATTAAGAAATAACGTTGTTGCTATCAGTATATGGTTGAATACAAAGTTAACAGAATCACGCAATAATAGCACATCATAGTCGGCTAACTAATAACCTAAATTCGATTATTCTCAGAAATTCAATAGCAAAGCCAGGTAAGACACCTTCGCGCAGGCCTATCGGGATAAGACAAGCGAAAGTAACGCAACCTGGAGAAGCTATTGCATTAGCTTTTCCCATCTTTTCACTTTGAAACGGCCATCTTCTTCCCGAAAACTCCTCGAAATAGCCCGCTATTCCTTCGTCCTTTTCAGTTGAATCTAACCATTTCAAAACGTTCTGAACCGAAAATAATAATCGAATTCAGGTTAATAAATAAAATAGATCCGAAAACTTTTATTAGGGCCATATGTTATATTTCTAGTTGAAATGGTAATTTAGATTATATGAGCACTTCTGCATCAATGACTCCGCTGTCCCAAGTAATGACTAAATTAGCAAGCAGGGGATATAGCGATGAAATAAAAGTAAAAAAAAATGGCGCAACCTTAGGTTCTGAAGACTCAACGGTCTATCAACCGAATGAATTGACGATCGTCCGCACTTACCGCTTTGAAGGTGAGAGCGATCCAGCGGATATGTCAGTGCTCTATGCTATAGAAACGAAAGATGGAAAAAAGGGAATCTTCCTCAACGCGTATGGAACTTATTCAGATCAAGATAGTGAATACTATGATACGTTTATTTTAGGCGTTCCCATTGACGAAAAAGCAGAATTGGAAGAATTGAAGTGATGTGGTATAATGATGAGTGATTGTTAAGTAAATAATAAGTTGAATCGTTAATTAGTAAAGTGTCAAGTGGTTCTGGGTCGCGCGATTATTAATAAATCTATTTCGTACACACAACGGGCAACTCGCAACGCACAACTAATAATTCACAACTAACATGGTCTTGATACTTACGCCTTGATACTAAATTAATCTACAGGTATATTCCTTTTTTTTCAATAAAATCAAGCACTTTATTCGGAAGAAAATAACGGACATTTTTCCGTTCCTTAACAGCGTTTCTAATAAAGGTGGAAGAAATTTCCATTAAGGGTGTATCTGTGATCGTTATTTTAGAATGATTATTCCATTCAGTGCTATCAAAGCCGGGTCTTGGGTAAACATAAATTTCAAAATCACGCAAAATGATCTCGTAATTTTTCCATTTTTTTAATGTTACTAAATTATCAGATCCCATTATAAGAACAAAATTTCTATTTGGATAGCGTTCTTGCAAATGAATGAGTGTGTCTATGGTGTAAGAAGGCTTCGGAAGTCTAAATTCGATGTCATTAGCGCGGATATTATCGGCATCTTCTAAGGCTAAATTAACCATTTCAAGCCTATCATACATATTCAATAAGCTGTCTTTCTTCTTTAATGGATTATGAGGAGAAACAACCAGCCAAACTTCTGACAAATCGGTGTGGTTTGCCATATAATTTGCGATGATAAGATGGCCAGTATGTATCGGGTTAAAGGAACCGAAGAAAAGTCCGATCTTTTGCATAGAGAAAAATTATTTTACGAAATTTATAAGTAAGTCGGACGCCTCATTGCAAGCATCCTCTAAATTATCGTTCTTAAGAATTACATCAAACTTATCCGCATAGGCTAGCTCTTTATCCGCCTTTTCTATGCGTTCTTTCAGCTTCTCTTCACTATCGGTGCCTCTACCCCGTAAGCGGTCTATTAATACATCTAAGGTAGGAGGTTGAACAAATACCGCGAGCGCACTATCTCCAAATTTTCGCTTTAAGTGTAGGCCGCCAATCACATCAATATCAAAAATAACTGCTTTGCCTTCTTCCCAAATCCGCTCTATCTCCGAACGTAGGGTACCATAGAATGTTCCCGAATAAACTTCTTCAAATTCTACAAATTCTTTCTTGGCAATACGATGTAAAAATTCTTCCTTGCTTATAAAATAATAGTCTTCGCCATCAACTTCTCCTGCTCTTGGTTCTCGTGTACTTGCTGAAATAGAAAAGGCAATTTTATCTCCATACTTTTCTAATAGTCGTTTTACAATGGTTGTTTTTCCAGCACCTGAAGGTGCAGAAAATATGATTAGTTTCCCTTCCATTTAATCTAGTAATATAATGCAGAAGCGTTTATAAAATATTCAACAGTTGTTCTTTAATTTTCTCAAGCTCTTCTTTCATTCCTACAACAATTTGTTGAATTTG
>DATMSZ010000193.1:0-17571 GCA_035565175.1 Pseudosphingobacterium sp. | reverse complement strand
TTTGAAATTGATAGTGGTGAACCGGCATTTATTTTTGTCAAAAGCGGTGTGCAGAAAATAAAACTGTTTTTTGCAGATGTCACTCATATTCAGGGACTGAAGGATTATGCTATTATTCATGCCATAACGGGAAAAATCGTTGTAAAAGGTTCTGTTAAGTCAATGCAACGACTTTTTCCAGCGGCTCAGTTTATTCGGGTACATAAGTCTTTTATTGTCGCAAAGGAAAAAATCCGACGGATAGAGAAGCATCGTATCATCATCGGAGACCATCAAATTCCAATTGGTAGGAATTATAAAGAGGAATTGGAAAGAAAGATTTCTGATAGATGATACAACTATATCCAACCTCCACATTGTTGTAACGCTATTCAACTCTTCTTCGTGAAGCGGTGTAAACACACACCGATGATTGGTTGTTGGTCTACTATTTCAGTGGCTTGTCTACTATTTTTCTATTTCATTTCCTTTTCGACTACTATTGCTGTTAGATTCTATTAAATAATTTTTTCACTTTAAAAAATGTATGTTATGGAACACACAACATTCAAACAAGTGTTTATAAAGATATTTACGCTTGTTACCCTCTGCTTCATCACGTTTAGCTTCACTTCAAAGTTTGGGCTTGACAGTTATGAAATATATCTTAACAATAAGCTTCTCCTGAAACAGTCGGTAAATCAGCCTTTGAGTTTAAGAAAACTGCAGTTGGATCATGCTAATAACAACGATCAGCTGCGCATCTACTACAAACATTGCGAAGGAAATGGCGTTGGTACGGGCAGAAGTATTGTTATAAGAGATAAGAAGGGAAATACCTTGAAAAAATGGGAGTTTGCCAATGCCACCGGCTCCAATACTGCAATGGTGATACCCGTAAAGGAGTTATTACAGGTGGAAAGGAATAATGCAAATCATGACCTCAGCATCCACTACACAGCCCAGGAGCTTCCTAAGGGTGAAATGTTGGCCTTTTTGTACTGAAGCAACTATTGTAGGCATCTTGATTACGGCTGGGGTGCTGCTTTTGATATTTCTACAAGGTCAATTGAGATGACGAAATGCTGTAATTTAATGAGATGCGGACATATTCCGCATCTCATTAATGTATTTGAAAACTTAACATCTCTCGGAACCCGAAAGGGATGCCAATTAATTGAATTTTAAGCTTTCTGTTTTAGTTTACATATATCCAAACTAGAAGACTGGTATATTATTATAAATAATTGTACTATCTAAGTAGCAGCTATTATCTTAGTACTTTGTTTAATTGAAACCACGTATATGCACATTTTTACTTCTCGTGTAATGACAGTAATTAGAGCCGTACTTATTATGAGCCTTTATAGCTTGCCCGTTCTTGGGCAAGATCAAATTGTTACATACTTAAACAAACATAAACACATTGTAACTGAAAAGGACAGTGCAGAATATATCCGCATTCTAACTCCAAGCGAAAAACCGGAAGCGCCTTATAGCTTAACGGAACAGTATAAAACCGGTGAGTTATACCGCAAAGGAACGGCTCGCTTTTACCGCGATAGAGCGACATTAGTTGGGTTAGTAATGACCTATCAACGCGATGGTAAAAAAATAAGCGAAGAATATTACAAAGATGGCGTGTTGGAGGGTTCTTGCCGATATTACTATAAAAATGGAAATTTAAGATCAGAGATGTTAATGCCAGGGCGAATGGGGGGAGGGAAGGAGAAGGTGGATATGTCACCTCCGAAATTATTGTCGTTTTACGATTCGCTCGGAACACAGTTAGTAAAGAATGGAAACGGGCATGTGCACGAGGTAAACGATGATAAAGACAGTGAAGAGGGAGCCTATAAAAATGGTTATAAAGAGGGCCCCTGGAAAGGCACATTCTTGAAGAAGAAATATCGTTATTTGGAACATTATGAGCAAGGCAGACTGTTGGGAGGAATGAGCATTGACTCCTTGGGAAAAGAGGTGAAGTACAGCAAAGTGGAAGAACAACCAGAATTTCCAGAAGGGATGACGGCCTTATACCGATTTATTGGAATGAATTATAAATATCCACGACAAGCCTATCAACAAGATGTGAGCGGCGAAGTCCTATTAAGCTTTGTAGTGGATACGCTGGGCAAGCCAGTAGAAATAAAGGCATTGCAGGATATTGGACTTGGCACGGGTGAAGAAGGTGTACGCGTGTTGCGTAGTAGCCCAAAATGGACACCTGGAAAACTTCGGGGAATCCCCGTTAGGGTGTCGTACACTGTTCCGATTCACCTGAACTTGCAGCCAAAGTAGGGGTTCAGGGTGTTCTTAATTTATCGGTTAACAAGGCTGAGCAAGTTTAACTTAGCTGAAAGATATGTAGAAAAGAGAAGCTGTTGTGTAAAACGCTATCCAAAATAAGGTCTAGCTTCGTACCGAAATATAAGTTCTTATCTTTGATAGCGTTTTCTAATTTTAAGTATGACAATATCTGGAATAGACTATTTGTTTTTGTATTTAGCTATTAATTTAACTAGTATTCGCTTCTTGTTTTATAAACAGGAAATAGATAAACAACTTCCGTAATGAGCAGCAGATGATATGATGGAACGATTGATTAACAACATGAAGTCAATAATACAATTGGATGAGCAGGAGATAGGTCTCATCGGTAATTATTGGCAAGAGAAGACGCTGAAAAAGAATGACTACCTGTTTAGAAACGGAGAGCTTTGTCGCCATGACAGTTTTGTGATTTCCGGTGCGCTGAAAGCTTTTTATATTCATCCTAAAACCGGGAAAGAAGAAATTCTATTCTTTGCAATAGCGGACTGGTGGGCTACCGATCTGGATAGTTTTACCCATAAGACTCCTTCAATTTATAACATTCAGGCTTTGGAAGATGCTATGCTGCTTCAAATCCATCACCAATCATTTGAAGAAATGTTGGTGAAGGTACCTCGATTAGAAAGATATTTCCGATTGATTTTGCAGGGATATATTAGTGCTATGCAAAAAAGGGTTATCCTGACCAACGCATACGATGCGGAATATCGGTATTGGGAATTTGTAAAAAAATATCCTAAGATCATTCAGAAGATACCGCTATATCTTATTGCCTCTTACCTGGGGGTAACTCCTGAATTTCTCAGTAGAATCAGAGCAAAAAAGAATTGATTATATCTTAAACTACATCAAGAAATTCCAGCTTTATTGAAGCCATTTTTGCTTAAATTATTTTAAGCAATGAAGAAGATATTGATTATCAATGCAAGTCCAAGGAAAGAAAGGTCTCACAGCAGAAAACTTACACGATTATTTGTAGAAAATTGGTCACAGCTTTATCCCGATGATATTTTTATACATAGGGAAGTAGGACTAGTTCCGCCACCGCCTATTGACGAACGCTGGATAGCAGCCGCATTCGCCAAAGCAGATGATCGGACAGCTACAGATTGCCAAGCCTTGGGACTAAGCGACTTATTGGTGAATGAGCTTAAGGAAGCTGATATTTATGTTATTGGTTCACCAATGTACAATTGGTCTATACCCAGTGGATTAAAAGCCTATATCGATCAAGTCATGCGAATTAATGAAACATGGAAATTTGAATCTGGAATGCCAGATGGCAACTATGTAGGGCTGTTAAATAATAAGAAATTGTACATCCTGTCAAGTAGGGGTGATAGCGGTTATAACGAAGGGGAAAAAAATGCACACATGAATTTTCAGACCTCATACCTGAAGTTTATCTTCAATACAATGGGAGTACACGACATCGATGTTATATCGCTCGATAATGAGGAATACGGTGGAGAACGATTTGCAAAATCACAAAGAGATATCCACAGAATAATTAAAGACATAAAATAAGTTTTAGGCCTTAAAAGGCATTAATCTAAAAGGGTTTATGCTTTTGGCACTATGCTTGCCCTGTTTATTCGTAAAAGAAGGAGATTTATGAAAAACAGGATTAAATTATTAGGAACAGTAGTTATTGCCATCTTGATGGTGTCGGTTGCTTGTAGTAAGGATGATGATCCGGCGGACAACGATCTTTTTGTGGGAACCTATAATGGAACCATTACCTTTAATAATGGTGAGGAAACCATCGCCGACAACGATGGGCGAGTAACAGTGGTTAAAGTTGATGATTCCTATTCATTTGATTTTGGAAGTAGTATTCCGAATATTACAGGTGTCAAATTTCAGCAAGCGGACGACAATACCTATGTTAGTATAGGCGAAGGTGTAACTGGAATTACGATTACCGCCAGCTCATTAAAGATGTTAGTATCAAACAATCAAGGAACGTGGACAGCGGATTGTAGTCGATAAACATTCACCAAAATACTTTAATAAATCCATCTATCACCAAATACTGATAGGTGGATTTTTTGTTGGTTGATGTCACATAGTAAAACATCGAACATAATACACAACTACTTAAAATAAAATAATCAAGTACTTATGCAAAGTAGCATTAGGAGACGATATGCTTCTGTGTAAGGAATCGGGCATTTGGTGTAATAAATTAGAATGGGAAATAAAGATATAATATTTTTAATAAGGAAAATTGGAAATACAATAACCTATTTTACCAAGCCATTTTTGTTAAAAAGAGCACTATATTATGAACGTTTCCTCCAATATAAAATTCAAGATTGCGCCTACTGCAAGTGTAGTCCTTTCCTTGGCAAGTGAAGCATACCGGGATGGTATAAGCCAAACGTTTTTTGAAAATATTGACCACTCGGAAGGAATACCGTTGATACAAGCGGCCTTACAGGCTTATCAGCACACTGTTTCTATCGCTGTTTTCCGGAAGCGTTTTGTTCGTCATCTCTTTGCTCGTTATGCGGCGCAATTTCCTGTTTTTCAGGTATGTATTTTTGGTGCAGGGTTGGATCCCTTGTCATTACATTTGTTGGAACGTTATGATGAGAGAATTAGCCATATCTTCGAAGTAGACAGAACATTCATGGAAGAAAAGTCTGATATGTATGAAAAACTGATGGGTAGTAAACATAAAATACAGTTGCTTACATTTGATGTAACAGATACAACAGCTTTGCTTGAGGAACTGAAACTACTAGGCCTTGATCCAAAGATTCCAACCGTCTTTCTAATGGAAGGGTTAATCTATTACATGAGTAGAGACAAACTTTGTTCGATGTTGGAGGCTTTAAAGACGCCAGATCAACGGTATCTATTGATTATGGAATATAGCGTACCCTTTGAAGATGTACCCGAAGGTGATCGAGTAGGTTGCCGCAATGTAATACGTTCCATAGAGCGGAGTACAGGTTGGCCAATGCATCTATATCATCGAAGTGATATTAAAGGGCTGCTCGATTTCATGGGATGCAAGATACTAACAACCGATTCGATGAAAAATATGGAAGAACAGTTGAATGGAAAAAATGAAATTTTCCATCAGGACGGGGAAGGTCTTATAGAAATTACTAGCTTCTATATTTAAAGTGCTTTAAAGAAAGGGATAAAAATCCTTTTCTTTAATTTAAGGTGTATTGCTTTTTGTTGCTCTTTATATGGATGATCGTTTGAATGTTGAAAGAACAATCTGTTGCCCTTTAATTAAAGCATAATCTGCATCCAACGACTGGACAACAGGAATGCCTAGCGTCGCACAGGCTAGCGTATATAAGGAGGTATGCGTTAATCCGCCCAGCAGGTAAACAGGTGTTTGTGGTTTTAATCCGTTTAACTCTACTCCAATTAATAACCCGCTCAGGTAATGGAAATTCTGCTGTTTGGGCATATAGTGAAGTACTTGGTTTGTCCGAACCATAAAACTATTGTGCAACAAGTCTGCCATCTGACTTGCTTCAATACCTTTTATAAAGCCTTTCCGATTCTCGGGATCGTTAAAATCTCCGCCTGCTTCCACGGAGCCAGATAATATACTTTTTGTGGAAAGCAAATCAAAGAATTCGCCGGTCATGAACGTTTTAAAACCAATAACCTGATGATTCTTGATAACGATATGTTTTGGATGTGTACCGGGAAGAATCAACAGTTGTTCCTGGTGACTTGCTAACAGCGATGCTGCACAGCCTACTATTTTGGTTTCTTCACCCCGCATAATATCATTTTCAGTTCTTACACCCGAAATAATAATAAGCGGGTTTTGATCTTCCTCTTGGCCTAAAAATTTTACTTCGAGATTTGAACCATCTATATTAAAGGGTAGTTCTTTATAAGGTAATTCTACAAGTCCGACGCTAGAGGAGGCCATGCCTGAAAGTATAACAGGAATCCCTATGAGAGAAATATCGAATTTTTGACTTAATAATTTAAGTTGGTCTTTTATAATAGCCGTGTAAAATAGCATACGATCGGTAGCATTTCCATTTTGTTGCCAGGATTTGAATGTCTCCAAAATGCCGTGGTCATTTTTTATTTCGGCCATTATCTCCAAGTCTTCGCTCCGAATTAGGCGTAATCTAAATGAGCTTGTTCCCCAGTCGCAGCTTAAAAATTTATCCATCAGATTTTATTAATTAATAATACACGGTGATCATTTTACTTCTATACGTTCTACATTCCCTACTAAGAAAAGGTAAGAACAAGCGCCTAAAAATCCTAAGATAGCGATGAAAATCAATGCAGGCGCAAAATTGCCTCCGCTGGCTAGTAATCCAATAACAATGGGCACAATAATTCCGGACGATTGGCCAATGAAATTAAAAACTCCTCCGGTAACATCGATAAGGTGTTTTGGTGCAAGGGTAGAGACAAATATCCAGGTGATGGATGCAAAGCCCACCCCAAAGAAAGATAAAGACATAAAGAAGATAACCCATCCAGGTGTATCCACATAGTTGGCGCCTAAGATAAATACAGAGACTAAAAGCCCGATGATAATAGGACGTTTTCGGGCTTTGGCAGCGGAAACACCTTTTTTAATTAAGTAATCTGAAAGGAACCCGGAAGACAAAACACCTACAAACGCTGCAAGATAGGGTATAGAGGCCCAGTAACCCGATTGAATGAAATCCATCCCTCGATAGTCAACTAAATATTTTGGAAACCAGGTAAGGAAAAACCATAGGGTAGAATTCACAGCAAACTGACCGATGTAAATTCCCCATAACTTTCTATGCGATAATACTTCTTTTAGATCAGACCCTTTAAAGTCTTTCTTAGAGGCCTTACCTTCTTCAGATTTTGCGTCTAACAGTCCGCCCCCGCGTTCGATATGTTTAAGTTCTTCTTGATTTACTTTGGGGTGTTTTAAGGGGTCCCGGTAGAAAAGGTACCAAACAATGCCCCAAACGATGCCGATTAATCCCGTTACGACAAATAAACCTTTCCAGCCTACATAGAATTGAATTTTGGATAATACAGGCATTAAAAAAGCAAGCCCCAAAAACTGTCCGGAAGTGTAAACGGCTATTGCCGATGCTCTTTCCTGGGCCGGAAACCAATTGCTCACCACCCTGTTATTAATGGGAAAAGCGGGTGCTTCAAATGCACCTGTAGCCATGCGTAGTCCAAATAAGGTCACAAATCCCCTGGCGAAGCCCTGCATAATTGTGGCGAGCGACCAGGTGATAAGGCTTGCCGCATATAATACACGTGGGTTAAAACGCTTAACTAATATTCCGCCGGGAATTTGAAAAAGGAGATAGGTCCAGCTAAAGGCAGAAAAAATTAGTCCCATTTGTACCGACGAAAATTTAAATTCTTTACCGATGTCAGATGCTGCGACCGCCAGATTGCTGCGGTCCATGTAATTGATAACTACATTGATAAATATCAGGAAGAGCACCTGGTGTCGGATCTTTGTTGGCTTTATGGATGGATTTGGTTTATTCATCATTTATATTTTACCATTCGGCTATACTTCCGTCCGTATGTCTCCAAACTGGGTTTCTCCAATTATGTCCAATTGCAGCCATTTTCCTAACATGATCTTCGTTAATTTCAATGCCTAGTCCGGGTTTATCGGGGATATTCACATAACCTTTTTCGTATTCAAAGACCGTTTTGTCTGTTAGATAATCTAATAAGTCACTTCCCTCATTATAATGTATGCCTAGACTTTGCTCTTGTATGAAAGCGTTGTGGCAGGTGGCATCCACTTGCAGGCAGGCGGCGAGAGCTATTGGGCCGAGTGGGCAATGGGGGGCGGCGGCAACATCAAAGGCTTCGGCCATTGAGATTATTTTTTTGCATTCGGTAATACCGCCTGCATGCGAGACATCAGGCTGAATAATATCAACGTAGCCCTCTTTCAACAAGGTTTTAAATTGCCATTTGGAAAACATCCTTTCGCCGGTAGCTATTGGAATGGAAACGTGGTTGGCAATCTCTCTTAGATCCTCATTGTTTTCGGGAAGAACGGGCTCTTCGATGAACATGGGGCGGTATTGTTCTAACTCTTTTGCCAAAATTTTAGCCATCGGTTTATGTACGCGGCCATGAAAATCTATTCCTATGCCAACGTCAGGACCAACAGCTTCCCTCACGGCGGCAATGCGTGCAATGGCTTCATCTATCTTGCGATAGCTATCAACATATTGTAACTCTTCGGTGGCGTTCATTTTTACTGCCAGAAATCCCTGTTCAACCATTTTTCGAGCAGCTACGCCTACTTCAGCAGGGCGGTCGCCACCAATCCAGGAATAAACTTTCATATTGTCTCGCGCTTTCCCTCCTAATAACTGATGAATCGGAGCGTTATAAAACTTGCCTTTTATGTCCCAAAGTGCTTGATCGATCCCTGCTATTGCACTCATTAAGATAGGACCACCGCGATAAAAACCTGCCCGATAGAGCATATTCCAATGGTCTTCAATGTTCATTGGATCTTTGCCGATTAGGTATTCCATCATTTCGTCCACTGCTGCTTTTACGGTAGCGGCTTTCCCTTCAATAACGGGCTCTCCCCAGCCCACAATCCCTTCGTCCGTTTCTATTTTTAAAAACAACCATCGTGGCGGTACTTGAAACAGTTCGTAGCTTCTTACTTTCATTTCTTTAGTTTATTCGTTTTGTTATGTTGTTTAGCTTTTTTAACGGCCATAATCCGCCAGCTGGCAGATCGGTTCGATTGCTTTATAGGTTAATGGCGTGTACAAATTTTTCGGCCTTATCCCTGAGCATTGAAAGGTATCGAGCGGTTATTTCCTGTTTGGTATCCACCAAGGAACTTCCAATACCGAATCCAACTGCTCCAGCCTTTTTAAAGTCTCCTATATTATCCAAGGTAACGCCCCCGGTTGGTAACAAAGGGATTTGTGGTAAGGGACCTGCGATGTCTTTTAAATAGGTTGGAGAAGTCGCGGGAAAAACCTTGATGATATCGGCTCCCGCCTTATAGGCGTTATAGATCTCCGTTGCGGTATACGCTCCTGGTATACTCACTATACCGAGGCTTTTTGTTACATTGATAACTTGTTCATCCAGTATAGGAGAAAGTATAAATGTGGCGCCTGCTTGAACGGCATCTCGGGCCATATTGGCGTCTAATACTGTTCCGGCTCCTATAAACATTTGATCTCCAATCTTATCGGCTACTTGTTCTATTGCAAGCAGTGGCTCTACTGAGTTCATGGTGATTTCCAATAAGCGTATGCCGCCCTCATACAATGCTTCTGCGATATGCATAACATCGACCGGGTTGGCACCTCTGATAATGGCAATTATTTTGTTTTCTACTATTTGAGCTAATACAGACATGGAATCGTCATTTAAATTTTAATTAAAGTGTTCTTTTATTTCAGATCAACTTTCAGTACATAATTATCTGCAGTGATGAATAGGGTTTTATAATCCCCTGAAAATGCACAATTGGAGGTGATAACAGTTGTTTTTATTCTGCCAAGCACCATTCCTTTTTTACTGTAGATCCAAACGCCTCCTGGCCCCGGGGCGAAAACATGGCCTTTTTTGTCGATTTTAATGCCATCCGGACTCCTATTCTCTTTTTGAAAGGCACTGCTGCCATCAAAAAATATCCGTCCGTTTACAAGCCCCCCTTTTTTGTCGAGATCATAGATATACCAATAAGGCTTTTTTGCATCAGAATTGGCAATCAATAGGCTTTTTTCTCCGGGAAAAAATGCAACGCCGTTTGGCCTTGTAAGGCTATCTATCAGCAGGGTAACCGCTCCCTCTTTCGATATTTTATAAACGCCTTGATAGGGTAATTCTTTTGCAGGATCTTCAACCCCTTTTTCTAGTCCGTAGGGAGGATCTGTAAAATAAATATCCCCGTTACTTTTGATAGCAAGATCGTTCGGACTGTTAAATTTTTTTCCTTTGTATTGATTGGCAAGCGCTGTAAATACAGGTTTTGGATAATCTAAGGGAGCATTCATAATAGCAATTCGCCTATCTCCGTGCTGGCAAAGCACTAATTGACCATGGCTATTTACTGCAAGTCCGTTTGATCCCAATTCTTGACCTCGGGGAGTTGCCTGGGTATAGCCCGCTGGTTCGAGGTAAAGTTCCGTACCTTTTGTAGCCGTCCATTTATAAATACGGTTTTTGAAAACATCAGAAAACAACAACATTTTCTGATCTTCTATCCATACCGGCCCTTCGACCCAATCGAAGCCTTCGGCAATGACTTCTACTTTTGCATTTGTACTGATGATCGCATCTAACTCGGGACTCATTCTTTCTATTACTATTTTTGGCTCCTTGTCTAAAGCTTGTGCAAACAATTGCTGTGCATGCAGAACAATTATAATGAAAAGAAAAGATGATGTCATCCTTTTTAGCTCGAATTGGTTTATCATTGTGTATAAATTGAAGCAAAACAATTCTGAAAGATAAATAAAAACCTTAAAAATCAGGAATGATTTGATTTTTAGAAAGAAATTATCGCTGTACATGCAACTAATCCATCGCAATACGGTATATTAATTCAAGGTTTGTTGATCAATAGCTCAGCTCAGAACCATATGCCGGAAATTCCGGAAATGCCCTGGTAAGGGTGGTGCCTAAAGTCAATTTTCTTTTATCGATGAGCTGAGGGATAGAGGTGGCGGTGAACGGCTTACTCACAGAAGCCAGCCTAAAATTAGTCGCGGCCGTGACTGGCTCTTTGCTTTTAAGGTCAGCATATCCATAGGTTCGTTGTAATAGGACTTTCCCATCCTTCACGATAAGAAGAGAAGCTCCCGGATTTTTACATAAGTATGCTGATAGTAAACGATCGATTTCTCATTTCGAGCAGGTGACGAACAGAGGAGCATGCAATGTCTCAGAATGCGCACAAGAAAGATTTTAGGCGTCACGGAATTATAGTGTTTATCTTTAACAATAATGAATAATTTTTTTCGCCGTTAAAATACTAAGCACTTATTTATTTTCTGATCTCAAAAAAGATTATTTCTTGTATTTGACAGAACATCCCACTGCTTTAGTTAGGGTAATCTTCGGCGAATCTCCTATTAACAATGCCTGGATTGCTTCATCAAGATACTTTTTCTTATCTGGATTTGTGTTCTCCGTATCATTATCTATTGCACCAATATAGGCTACCTGATTTCCATCGATCGTTTTGCTTAACAGGTAGATATGGGGCGTACGTTCTGCCCCAAACTGTTTAGTAATTATTTGTCCGGGATCAAACAAATAAGCAAATGGATACTTTTTTGACGCCGCTCTTTCCTGCATAGCTTTGAATGAATCTCCCTTCGAAACTTCGGGATCGTTCGGATTAATGGCGATTACGGGAAATCCTTTAGCGGCATATTGCTCATGTAACGCGATGATCCGATCTTCATAAGCCTGCGCAATAGGGCAGGTATTGCAGGTGAAAACTACTATATAACCCTTTGCTGTCTTATAGTCGTTTAACGATACAGGCTTGTTGTTCACATCCTTTAAGCTAAAATTGGGCACCACACTTCCTGGCTGGTATCCCTTTGTTTGCGCAATTACCTGAAACATTCCAAGTAACATGCCGATCATGATTAGTCTTTTCATCCGAATTCTATTTATTTCTTAATGACAAGGAAACCATCAGGAGTATGAATGGTTGCTCCTGACCGTTCCATTATTGTTTATTTATGTGATAGATGTATAATAATTCATTATAAGTTAGTTCATTAGTTATTAATTGGCGATGTTTTTTTGCTGCATTTACAATTAAAGTTGCAGGAATGGTACCCGTCCAGTCGTCATCTATTTTTTCGATAAAGGATTGTTGGTCTTTTTCATTCATTAAAAAAACCTCATTGGTCAGTTTCATCCGTGTTACAAAGGGTTTCACCTCGGATTCAAGTTTGGATCTAAAATCTAAACTTATCAACAGTACTTTAAGTGGTTCTGCTGCAAATTTTTTTTGTAATTTTTCAAAATGAGGAAGTTCCTTGACACATGGTTGACACCAGGTTGCCCATAGGTTTACGATATAAACGGTGTCTTTACCTTGGCTTAGGCGTTGATTTAATTCGTCCGCCGTAAGTAGATTAACCTTTTGTGCCCAGCTCTCAGATGACATGAGCAAAAATATTATAGGAATAATAAGTGCTTTCATCGCTGCCCGTTGAAGTAAGTGCCTTTGCTTTAATGATTTGAAGATTATAAACGCAATGCTTTCATGCTATTGTTATTAACAGTACTGCACGCACAATGTTTGAGTTTTTTGATATTACGCTGCTAATAATCGCTGTTTTCAGGGATTGTTGAACAAGATTTTTTAAGGTACTTTTGAACTTCAATTGACAGCTGAAAATTTCTGTAAGTACTGGGTGAACTTAGGGAATTTTAGCTGCAGATATTCAACACCATGTTACTGTTGAACTGTTAGTTTTAAGAAGATAATAAATTCGTAAAAACGCATTGTTATTTACAAAATTATTATTATTCGTGCCTCAAATTGAAAACTTCTACCTAGGGATTACGGTTGGATACTTAATTACGGTAGTGACTGCTTGCCTTTTTTTGGCAGGCAGTCTGTTTGTTTATAATGGGTATGAAAGTCTGCAATCTAAAAAAGCGATATGCTATTCTGTAGCAGTTAGATAAATAGCTTACTTAATGGAGGTTTTATTTGAGGAGGCTCTTAACAAGGCTTTCATTGACTTTGCATACCTTTTCCCTAATTTGGTGGCGGATTCACTGTCGAAATGGGTGTGATCGCCAATGTCTCTTAGCCCTTTTGTAGAGACAACAGCTGTAAGAGGTACTTGGGTTTTTACTTTACGAATTTCTAGATTGATAGCATGGTAAGCATCATTATATTGACCTAACTCTCCCACAACAAAAGGCAGATTCGGATTTCGGACCAAGCTGCGGATATCACGAATAAGTTCTTTAAGCTTCGATAAATAGTCATCCACCTCGTTCTGATCACTTTCTCCTTGATGCCAAATAACCCCCATAACGACGCCATTTTGCATAGCCTGTTTAATTCGTGTTATCGCATCGTCATAGGGATGTGTATGGGTTCGGTCATCATATGCTCCTGTTTTCCATTTGTTGATAGATGTTCCACCGACAGCACAAGGAACTAAACCAATCTTTACCCCCTTGTTAACATGTTTTAATATCTCCTGTGCGAATTTTAATCCTGGTCCCACTCCAGCTATTGTCTTATCAAAGTGTAAAGGATGTTTGGCAATAACCCAGTTGCCTTGTTTGTCTAAACTTAAAATGCTGCTATCGGGTGCGGCATTGAATTTTTTCGTTATTTTCCCTCTTCCAGCCATATTAGACTGCCCCATTAATAAATAAATGTGAAAATTGCTGTCTACCACATGTGCAGACCGTTCTTGCGCATCACATTTAAAACCCATGAACGGTGATATGAATAGAAAAAAGGCGAGTATGCCTACAAAGGGTTGCTTGGGAGCCTTTCGCTTGCATAACCAATGCCGCTTCAAAATGTACATAATATTAGGATGTTATGGTCAACTGTGATGTATGGGTATTCATGTAAATCTACTAATTTTCGCTGAACATTGCTTCACCATAAGCAAGGTTTCGCTGATCTATATCGGCAAAGAGTTCTCTTTTATTACTGAATTTTAAGCTACATTTTATAACTTGCAGCCAATCTTTTAGTAGGGAACGTTGCTTGCGTATTTTCATTTTATATAATCTCTTAATAGGAAATCCTTTATGATAAAACAATTTCTTTTTTTAGGTCTTACTTTTCTTTTTGTTAGTTGTAAGTCGACAAAAGTATTTGATAAAAGCTATACCTCGAATAACATTGTCATAAAAAAAGTAAAAGATCACGTTTACCAACATACAACATTTTTGGAAACAGCCGATTTTGGGAAAGTGCCATGCAATGGGATGATTGTTTTTGAAGGAAAAGAAGCCATTATTTTTGATACACCCGTTGATGATGCTACTTCTGAAGAGCTAATAAGTTGGGTCAAAGATAGTTTAGATTGTAAAGTAAAAGCGATTATTCCTACTCATTTTCATTATGATTGCCTAGGAGGGCTGGGAGCGTTCCATAAACAAGGGATTCCCTCCTATGCCTTAAATAGAACCGTAGCGACAGCCAAATCGAAAAATTATCCGACCCCAAAGAATAGCTTTGATAGTTTGCTAACACTTAAAGTTGGAAATAAAGAAGTAATTGCAGAATTTAATGGAGAAGGGCATACAAGGGATAATATTATTGGATATTTTCCGAGCGAAAGAATAATGTTTGGCGGCTGTCTTGTCAAAGAACTAAATGCCGGAAAGGGTAATCTGGAAGATGCAAATGTGAATGACTGGTCGGAAACTGTCACGAAGCTCAAAGGGAAATATGCTGATACGGAAGTTGTAATCCCGGGGCATGGGAAGTTAGGAGATAAAGCTTTATTAGATTATACCGTGCAACTCTTTGAACAGAGGGGTAAATAGACGGTTCATTTCTCTAATATAAAAGTAAGCTTGTTTGGATGTTAAAACGAATGTAGGTTGATATGGAAATCATTTAAGCTGAAAATTAGTCACGAAATGCATTAATCCTGAAGGATAGATTCCGAACAGGATCATAAATAAAGTCAGCATCAGTAAAACGATCACACTCATCAAATAGAAGATGGGATGTGCTCTTTTCTCTCTAAATGGTACACCTCCTCGTCCGGAGAACATCTTGCTAATAATTCGCAGATAATAGTACAAACCTATCACGCTGCTCATGACTAGTGTGAAGGCCATTAACCATAGCTCCCCTTGTAAACTTGCTGCAAGTATAAAAAATTTGCCAACAAAACCTGCCGTAAGTGGTATTCCGGCCAGTGAAAGCAAGGCTGCACTAAATATGCACGCAAGTAGAGGATGTTTCCAGAACAGCGCTTTATAGCTTTCGATATCGTCGGCATCATTCTCTTTAGTCGACAAAACGATGAGAATACCAAAAGCGGTAAGGGTTGTTATAAAGTAGGCTATTAGATAAAAGCTGACAGCTTGGAGGCTCATGGTGCTGCCCGGGATAAAAGCTACGAGCAGATAGCCGAGATGTGCAATAGATGAATAGGCGAGGATACGCTTCACGTTTTTTTGCCGAAGTGCAAGTAGATTGCCAACGATCATGGATGCTATAGCAATACTAATGAGCATAAGCATGAGGGTTTTAAATCTAAATCCATCGATTGCAATAAAAAAACGAAGGAATACGGCTAAGACTCCTCCCTTTGAAACGGTAGCAATGAAACTGGTAACGGGTGTGGGTGCTCCCTGATAAACATCGGCCGTCCACATATGGAAAGGAACAACCGCCAGTTTAAATCCCACTCCTATGAGCATCAGGGCCAAACCTGTGAGAAACAGCGGTGGCAGTGTAGTGAGCGAATGTAGGTCGCGACCAATCGCTAGAAATTCCATACTGCCTGTTTGAAGGTATATTAGGGCCATGCCAAAGAGAAGAAAGGCGGAAGAGAATGCTGCCAATACTAAGTATTTGATACCAGCCTCAATGTTGTAATGCCTAGCTCTTAAATAGGCAATTAACGCGTATAGACCCACTGTTAAGATTTCAAGACCCAAAAATAGGGAGACAAAATGTTTGCTAGCTGCCAAAACGCAGGCGCCGAGTGTACATAAAAAAAGCAGCACGTAATATTCCTTTGGACTTTCTTCTTTTTCTTCAAAGTAGATATAGGAAAGGATATTGACTACTAAACCTGAAAAAATGATGAGTCCTATGATGAATAAGGAGAACCGATCAATGACCAATAGCGGTTCAATAGGATGCGAAAATAGATCATGCGCATAAAAAAGCGAAGAAAATGCCAAGATAAATAAGAGTGAACTGGCGAACTGTATGTTACGATGACTAAGTTTAAGCGCAATAAGAAGCATAACCAACACGGAAGATCCGGCAAGTAATAGTAATGGAGAAAGCGCTATAAAATCGTTACCTAACATAATTATACGTGTTTGATGGTACTGATTCGGTATTTACTCGTTGTATTCTTCTATTTGCGAATCCATTCGCTTATCATCGCTCAAAATACGTCCATATTCCTTTTCTATTAAGAATAGTTCCTCTAATTTGTGGATCGTCGGTCGGGCTGTATTGATCACAGGTTGCGGATATAAACCCAACCAGATGATAGACAATAGGAGGGAAACCATTAAGGTTATCTCCCGCCATGAAAAATCTTGAACTGGATCCACGTTTTTTGATGGCCCTAAAAATATTTGCTGGATTAACCGTAAGGAATAAATCGCCGAAAAAATAAGGCCGCATGTCGCTAAAACGGTAAGCCATATATTGGCATTAAAGGCACCTAGTAAAATCAGGAACTCGGCAACGAAATTGCCTAAGCCGGGCAGGCCCAAGGATGCCATGGCTAGTAATATAGCTGCTGCCCCCATTTGCGGCATTTGCGTCCACAATCCACCCATCTGCCTGAGATCACGGGTATGCAAACGCTCTTTCAGCATTCCTGCCATAATGAACAACGCGCCAGTGCTTATTGCATGGGTAACCAGTTGCATTACTACACCCTGTAGAGCCAATTCATTAAAAGCGAAAATGCCTACCATGACAAAGCCCATGTGGCTCACACTGGTATACGCTATTAAGCGTTTAAGATCGGTTTGCGAATAGGCAAGGATGGCCCCATAAATAATGCCGATCACTCCAAGAAGCATCGCCCATGGCGCTACTAACTGAGCAGCAGCTGGAAATAGGGGCAATACAAACCTTAATATACCATAGGCACCGGTTTTTAAAAGCAATCCAGCCAATATTAAACTGCCCGCAGTAGGAGCCTCGCTATGCGCGTCTGGTAGCCAGGAATGGAATGGCACAACTGGTAATTTTACCGCAAAGGCAACCATAAAGCCGAGCATTAACCAAAGAGCTGCGTTTGATGCGATATCCGACCCCAATAATTCAAAATAGTTGAAAGTATAGTTGCCAGTATTATTGCCGTGAATAAAATAAATACCCAATATAGCCAAGAGCATTAGCAGGCCGCTGGCCTGTGTGAAGATGAAAAATTTATAGGCCGCATATTCGCGATTTTCGCTTCCCCATATACCAATTAAGAAATACATGGGAATGAGCATGACTTCCCAGAAGAAATAAAACAAGAACAGATCCATCGCCATGAATACACCCGAAATTCCGGCCAGTACCCATAATAAATTGAAATGATAAAA
>DATMSZ010000192.1:0-13921 GCA_035565175.1 Pseudosphingobacterium sp. | reverse complement strand
CACCTCTCTGTGCCACGTACTTTCTTTGCCATCATTGTGCTTTCATTCGTTGTGTACCTGATTCCGGGTATGTGGGGGGCTCCCCTGAAGTCGGTCAGCGCTTTCCTGCCGCCGAGTGCTACCCAGGACTTTGACCTGAGTGCAGGTGTTGGCCTCCCCTCCAGCGGTGCTGCCCATGGGAGTTCGGTCAAAAAGAAGTATGCCGAAATTTTTCACGAACGCGGTACCCCCAAAGGGTTTGACCCCTATTACGATTACCAGCAGGCCCTGGAAGTTTCCAGGGAACTCAAAAAGCCTGTACTGGTCGATTTTACCGGCTGGAACTGCGTGAACTGCCGTAAAATGGAAGCCAATGTGTGGACCGAACCGAAGGTAAAAGAGCTCCTGAACAATGAATTTGTGATGGCAGAGCTTTTTGTAGATGATAAGACCGCCCTTGCCGAAGAAGAGCAGTATGTTTCCACCTACAGTAGAAAAAAGATCAATACCATCGGCAAAAAATGGAGTAATTTCCAGGCGGCCACATTCAACAGCAACTCCCAGCCCTTATATGTTATTGTAGATGGCGAAGGCAATGTACTGGTCCCTCCACAGGGAGCTGATTACAACCCACAGAACTATATAGACTTTTTAAATTCAGGAATAACCGCTTATAAAGAACAACAATAATATTGTTTATTGTATAGGAAGACTTATTATATTTACCAAATGAGCACAATTAGAAATATAGCCGTATTTACATCAGGAGGAGATTCGCCAGGTATGAACGCAGCCATTAGAGCCGTAGTTAGAACAGGATTACATTATAATCTTAATGTATTTGGTATACAACGTGGTTACGACGGCATGGTTAATGGGGATATTTTTCCTATGGATGCAAAATCTGTGGCGAATATTATCCAGCGGGGAGGTACCATCTTAAAAACAGCACGCAGTAAAGACTTTATGACGCTTGAAGGCCGGGAAAGGGCGTATAAACAACTGAAAAAATTTGACATCGATGGTTTAGTAGCTATTGGCGGAGACGGGACATTTACGGGTGCGGCAAAATTTATAGAAGAGCATGACATTCCAGTTATGGGGCTACCGGGCACTATTGACAATGACCTTGCCGGTACTGATTTTACAATTGGTTATGACACTGCCATTAATACAGTAATCAGTGCTGTGGACAAGATTCGAGATACAGCAGAATCACATGACCGATTATTTATAATAGAAGTAATGGGGCGTGATTCAGGCCTGATTGCCTTGAGGAGTGGTATAGGCACTGGAGCCGAAGCCATTTTAATACCCGAGAGCTCAACAGACTCCACAGCTCTTTTAGAGAAGCTGGCACATGGAAGAAAAAACAAATCATCAAAAATAGTGCTGGTTGCCGAAGGCGACGAAGAAGGTGGAGCATTTACAATTGCCGAATTAGTAAAAAAGGAATTTCCTAATTATGATACACGGGTTTCAATTTTAGGGCATATCCAAAGAGGAGGCAGCCCTACTTGCATGGACCGGGTATTGGCTAGTAGATTAGGCGTTGCAGCAGTTGAAGCATTATTAGCAGGCAGAAAAGGAGAAATGGCGGGCGTAATAAATGGAGATGTAGCCTTTACGCCATTTAATAAAGCCATAAAACATATCGACTCATTGACACCAAGCCTTCTCAAAATAGTTGATATTCTTTCATAATTAAAAAAGGGGTCGTCCAAAAAGCCGTCATCTCACCCGAAATGAAACAACGACTTTTTAGACAACCCTCTTAACATTTCCCTTCATGGATTGTGATTTTCGATTAAAGGTCTTTTATGTTGCCGCAACCCAGCTGAATTTCACAAAAACGGCAGCTGAACTTTTTATCTCGCAACCGGCAGTCAGTAAAAATATTCAAGAACTGGAACAGCAAATCGGACACACCCTGTTTGAACGTAAGGGTAGTCGCTTAAGTCTCACACCTGCAGGCACCTTACTACTTAAACACAGCCATATTATTATTGAGCAATATAACAAAGCTTCTTATGATCTAAGTCTGTTAAAAGGAGAGACCGCCGGCTCGCTAAAATTAGGAGCAAGTACTACTATTTCTCATTATATTATTCCGCTTATATTGGCAAATTTTCATCGTCATTATGAGGGCATCCACATACAGGTTGCTCATGGCAATACACAACAAGTGGAGGGGTGGTTAAGCGACAACAAGATAGATCTTGGAATAATTGAAGGATTAAACCAAAATAGATCAATGAAATACACACCCCTATTTAACGATGAAATCGTTTTGGTTACCCGTGCAGATAACCCATTTGCATGCCGAGAAACGATTACCATAGACAACTTAAGGGAACTCGATTTTGTTATGCGTGAGGCGGGATCTGGAACGAATGATGTTATTGCTAAATGCTTAAAAGCGAAAGGTTTTGAAACACAAGATCTTCAAATCAGTATTAACTTAGCAAGTACAGAGAGTATTAAACAATATTTACTTCATAGCAATAGTTTTGCCTTCCTATCTGTTCATGCAATTATTCGGGAAATACAGGGAGGTTTCTTAAAAGTGATCGACATAGAAGATTTTAGTATCGAAAGGAGTTTCTTTTTTATCCACCCCCATGGAGCGGTGGCTGACCTGCCCAATCTTTTTATGCGGTTTGCCAAACAGCAGAAGCAATCGTTTTACAGTGTTACCTAACTATTGGTTTATAATTAAACAACATCGATTCCAGCCCCTTGTAAAAACAAAACAGGAAGATGCGGCCATCTTCCCGTTCGATTAATTTCTTTCCGCTCTTCTTTCTTTCATTCTATTTTGTCGTTCCTGAAGCAATTTATCATAAGCCTTCTGCTGTTCGTCAGTTAAAACACTTTTAATCTTTTCCTGGCTTTCCTGCCTAATCCCCTGCATCTTCTCAAAATTATCTCTTCTATTATTCGCATTACCTTGTTGAAATAGCTTCTGCTGTTTCTTTGCCTCGTCTAAAGAAAATGCATAAATTGAGTCTTTTTGAACTTGTGTGAGTGTAAGTTCTTTGTTCAACATGTCCACACTCCTTTTGGCTCGTTGTTCAGGATCCATTCGCATCCCACGAGATTGTTGTGCACTGGCAAAGGAAGTCATACCTAGTATAACTATAACCATTAAAAAAATTTGTCTCATAAACCTTTAATATTCTGTATAATAATTAGATACAAATAAAGACAAAGGTTTAACGCCGTGGACTATTTTTTCATTTTGACTTTAAATACTTTTTGAAACTTCTCCAATTTCGGTGCGATAACAAATTGGCAATAGCCTTCTTTTCTATTAAGGTTATAGTAATTCTGGTGATAGTCTTCTGCTATATAGAAATCGCCGTAAGGTTTGACCTCCGTAACAATCGGTTTGTCATAAGCCTTCTCTTCATTCAAACGCTTTATATAAAATTGCGCTTTGTCCTTTTGCTCTTCATTATGATAAAATATCGCTGATCTATATTGGGTTCCCACATCGTTACCTTGTCTGTTTAATTGCGTTGGATCGTGTGCCACAAAAAAAGCCTCCACCAGCTCATCATAACTAATAATAGCCGGATGAAAGATAATATTTACAGCTTCTGCGTGTCCTGTATTCCCGGTGCAGACCTGTTTATATGTCGGGTTTTTCATATACCCGCCAGTATATCCAGATATAACGGTATCCACTCCGTCTAGCTGCTGAAACTGAGCTTCAACGCACCAAAAACATCCGGCCGCAAAGGTGGCAGTATCTAATAACTTATCAGATTCATTTGAAGTAGCCATCCTAAGGCTACCTTCTTCTACATTTTTATTACCCTCTCCAGCACAACTGATAAAAAAACTTACCAGCAAGAGCGAAAGAACAAGAGATACCTTCATGGTTATTTGTTTTTAAAGCGATATGCCTTTAATCTACCTTTAAAATAATCTTACCAAATTGGTCAGAATGATCCATTTTTCGAATAGCTTCTTCAGCATGCTCCAACGGAAAAATAGAATCAATTATGGGCTTAATCTGGTGCTTATTAACAAATGCTATCATTTCATTAAAATCGTTTGGCGACCCCATAGTGCACCCTAAAATACTTAGTTGTTTCCAGAAGATCTTTCTAGCATTGAGCTCAGGTAAGTCGCCGGAGGCTGTTCCTCCAAAAAAAACAATTCGCCCTCCTGGCCTGGCAAGATCAATATGATGAACAAATCCCTTTCCTAAAGAGCTGTCTACTATGACGTCAAAACCGTCTTCTTGTTTTATCTTTTCTGCCCAATCCTTATCTGTATATAAAACACCTGCTTTTGCTCCTATATCAATAGCTTTTGCTATCTTATATTTTTTCCCTGAGGTTACATATACTTCTGCACCTGCATGAATTGCCCACTGAAGAACAAAGGTAGCGACACCACCACCGACTCCAACGATAAGAACTTTTTCACCTTTTTTTAACTGAGCTCTACTAAACAAAGTTCTCCAAGCTGTCAGCCCGCCCAGCGGAATAGCCGCCGCTTCTATTAAAGTTAAATGAGTGGGCACATGATATAAATTTTGCACCGGAATTTTTACATATTCAGCAAACGTTCCGTCCTGAGGTAAACCCAATATTTTAAAGTCGGCCGACTGGGCAGCCTCGTTATCTCCCCAACTTAATGAAGGATTCATTATAACCTCTTTTCCTATCCACGTGCTCTCCGATTCACTTCCTACCTCTTCTACAATTCCCGCTCCATCAGATCCTAAAATTATTGGAAACCTCAATCCAGCATATTGTCCTTTCTGTATCCAAAAATCCCTTCTGTTTAATGCTGCAGCCTTTATTCTTACAAGTACTTCGTTTGCTTTTAACGTTGGTTTCTTAATAAATTTCACTGTTAACGGTAAATTTATTCCGTCTAGCACCATAGCCTTCATAGCATTTTCTTTTGTTCTAAAAAAAAGCAGTGCCCGCAAATGCAAACACTGCTTATCAGGAGTAATATGAATATCCTTTATTATAAGGAATTATGTATCTACTTTTTTGCTGCCGCGTACCGTTCTCCTACCGATTTCCAGCAAATAACATTAAAAATAGCTTCTAGATAAGCTGGGCGTTTATTTTGATATTTTAAGTAATAAGCATGTTCCCACACATCAATACCTAAAATTGGTGTACCCTTCACCTCTGCAACGTCCATTAAAGGGTTATCTTGATTTGGTGTAGAACTAACTTGCAATTTGCCAGCGCCGTCAACTACTAACCAAGACCATCCCGATCCAAAGCGGGTAGCTCCGGCATCCTGCAATTTTTTCTTAAGTTCGTCAAATGAACCAAATGTTTCGTCAATAGCAGTAGCTAATTCGCCACTCGGTGTTGTTTGTGCTTCCGGAGATAAGATTGTCCAGAATAACGAGTGATTAAAATGTCCACCACCATTATTACGGACAGCAGGAGAATATTTTGATATGTTTTTTATGATCTCTTCGATAGAAAGTGACTCTGCATCCGTACCGGCAATTGCTTTATTTAAATTATCAACATATGCTTGATGGTGCTTTCCATGGTGAATCTCCATAGTTTCTTTATCAATATGTGGTTCTAGTGCGTCTGATGCGTAAGGTAACGCAGGAAGTGAAAAAGCCATAACTTTGTGTTTTTTATTTATTTGATTTGTTATATCACAAATATAACGATATAACTACTTAAATTGTTCTCGGCAATTTAGTTTTTATAAGGAAATGACAATAGGAACTGTAGATTGAGAGTAATAGCCAGTAAGCAGGACCAATTTCCTTTTACTGCAAACTTATAAAGAACAGGATGCGACCCTTCTTAGCATCTAATATATCATATTAAAATTAAAGCATCTACGATAACCCTAAAATGTAAAATTTATAACATTAGATGTGGCTTCAATCCGGATAATAATCCATTTAACAATCTATAATCTTTTCATCTGAAAAAACCGCTGCATTAATTCCCTGCATTCAAGTTCTAAAACACCGCTAATAACGGTTGTTTTAGGATGTATGATTTCGCTTGAAACAGCCGTATAGCCTCTCTTTACATCTTGTGCTCCAAATACAATTCTTTTAATTTGTGACCAATAAGAGGCCCCGGCACACATAACACATGGTTCGATGGTGACGTAAAGTGTACACTCTTTTAAATATTTACCTCCAATATAATTTGCCGCTGCTGTAAACGCCTGCATCTCAGCATGTGCAGTCACATCGTTTAACGTTTCTGTAAGATTGTGACCTCGTGCAATAATTTTCCCGCCATGAACAATCAACGCTCCAATAGGTACTTCATCTTTATCATAAGCTAGCTTCGCCTCCTTTAAGGCCTCTTTCATAAAAAATTCATCAGATACTGTATCATTAATATCTTCAAAATTGACATATTTCATGTGTAAAACTTTTAAGGTCTGTAAGAAAATAGATTTTATTTATGGCTTTGAAATATAAGAGGCCATCAACAACATATCAATCAAATAAGTTTAGAACCATTTGGTACAGGTGCGGAAACAGTGCTTAATACAATATCACCTTGTTCGTCAGCAAAGCCCGTAACCAAGCATTCGGACATAAAAGTGGCTATTTGTTTTTTAGGAAAATTTACGACGGCTATGATCTGCTTTCCTATTAAATTTTCGGAAGTATAATGTTTAGTGATCTGAGCACTACTTTTACGGATACCTATTTCCGTTCCAAAATCTATCGTTAACTTGTAGGCTGGTTTGCGTGCCTCCGGAAAATCGGCCACTTCTAAAATGGTTCCCACCCGCAGTTCAACCTTTTCAAAATCATTCCAGTTTATCTCTTGCATGGGATAAAACTAAGAATTTTTTTTTATTCATAACGAAGTGCCTCTATGGGATCGAGCTTAGAGGCTTTTGACGCAGGATAAAATCCTGAAACCATGCCAACTAATATACAAACTACTACTCCCATTCCCATCCATATCCACGGGATAATGAAGCTGGTTCCTAATGCCATGGCCACAATATTGCCAATAAGGATGCCCAGTAAAATCCCCCCCACCCCTCCAATTAGACAGATCACAATCGCCTCTGTTAAGAACTGTACCCGTATAACTTTGGGCGTTGCACCTATTGCTTTACGTACCCCTATTTCGCGTGTTCTCTCCGTTACAGATACTAGCATAATGTTCATTAGACCTATAGAGGCACCTATTAAGGTGATAACGCCAATCGCAAAGGCACCAAGCGCAACATAGGTTAAACTGCTTACTAAAATTTGCGCCACTGCATCACTTTTTGTGATTTCAAAGTTATTCTCCTGCGTTACACCTAAACTTCTTATATTTCTAAAAAGTGCGGTAGCTTCTCCTATTGCGGGTTCAATATTTTGCGCATTATTACTCATTACTGTAATGGTGTAAGAAGGCGTCTCCCCCTGAACAACTGCTCGGGCTTTTAACAAAGGGATCACACACGTTTTATCAGCGCCCATTCCAGCACTTGATCCCTTATCCTCCAATACGCCAATCACAAGATACCGAGCATTACCAATTACTAGATTTTTATTAAGCGGATCTTTACCATTTTTAAATAAGCTTTTCTTGATTTCACTGCCTATTATTGCCACGTTAGCACCAAGTTCAAGTTCCCTTTGGGTAAAGTTACGCCCGCTACCCAACTTATAACCGCTTGTTTGTAAATATTGATCGTCTCCACCGGTAATTCCAATATTTGGATTTGACTGTTCATTCTCATATTTAACGACTGCGAAACTTGACACAGAAGCGCTGATGGATACCACGGCAGGATAGTCAAACTTTTCCTTAAAAGCCATTGCTTCCCGGTAAGAAATTTTTTGAAAAACCTTCGGACGCGTACCTCCTCCGCCGATGCGCACGTTAATACCACGGTTGCGAATATTAAAAGAATTTGCTCCCATAGCGGAGAATGAGTCGGTAAGAGAATTCTGAATGGCATCAATAGAAGTAAGGATACCTACCAATGCGGTGATACCTATTGCAATAATAAGCGCTGTTAAAAAAGTACGGAGTTTATTACTCGCAATTGATTCAAGCGAAAGCCTAACATTCTCCCTGAAGGGCATTTTTACCGACATAGCAAATCAGATATTTGCTATTAAGACCCACAATAAAACTATATGTTACAAAATAGCGTTGTTTTATACTGTCAACGCGGGCGGTTGTTCTTTTACTAATTCAAAAATAGTAATTTCAGGTAAAATTCCGACCCTACCAGGATATCCCAAAAAGCCATATCCTACATTTACATATAATCTTTGCTGACCTTCCTGGTATAAGCCCGCCCATTCATTATACACGTATTCTGCAGGGCTCCATTGATAATGTTCGCCTCTTACGCCAAATTGCATACCATGGGTATGTCCAGCGAACATCACGTCAATATCTTTATTATCAAGAACCTGCGCTCTCCAGTGCGATGGGTCATGAGAAAGCAAAAGTTTTACAGGCAGATCCTCTGTACCCTGTTTAGCTAGATCAATCTTTCCATATTTAGGAAAACGACCTGTTCCCCAGTTTTCTACACCTAGTATCCCAATACGTTCATTGTCTACCTGCAATTGCCTATGCTCATTCAATAATAAATCCCAACCCATTACTTTATGGATTTCTTTAACGTGTCTAAGATTTTTCCTTTTTTCAGGGCTATCTTCCTTTCCGTAAAAATAATCACCATAATCATGGTTTCCCAGCGTTGAAAATACACCTAGAGGAGCTTTTACTTTTGTAAACAAGTCTTGGTAATTGCGCATTTCCTCTGCCTTGTTATTCACTAGATCGCCTGTAAAGAAGATAACATCTGGCTTTTCACCGAGCAACATATCAATACCCCCCTGAACAGCACTTTTGTTATAAAAGCTACCCGAATGGATATCTGATATCTGGCCTATTTTCATGCCATGAAATGCTTTAGGCAAATTGGGTAAATATAATTTTTGTCTTCGCACCCTATAATCATAACCCCCTACAGCAATTCCCCAACTGAGGGTAGCGAAAGGCACTGCCGCCACTAATATACCCGCTCGGGTTAGAAATTGCGACCTGCTTATGGTGCTGCTTTTCTCGTCGGATATAGAAGAAGGAACAGTGGCGTTCTCCAAAATAGGCTCCCTATTCCCTTTCCTATTAAACAATCTTCTTCCTGCCCAAATCCATCCCCTTCGAATATCATCAATAAGGAGCACGAGTACGTAAAACACTTTACTGGTAAACGTTAGGAAAAAAGCAACTAACACTACTGAGCGTACCATTAACGGAATATTGAAATAGATACCCACTATTACGCCAATAAGCAGTAAAACACTATATCCCCACCAGAGTATCTTAAACAGATTACTGTTGGCCCATTTAAGTGTACTTCTGCGCAAAGCGTTATAGATATAGAAATCTATTATAAGTAACACAAAAGCATTGACGAGAATAAGTTTCATTGGTAATTTTTTTTATCTATCATTCGGACTGGCTTACACATTTAATCCTGCTGATTGCCTGATCACGAATGTGACGAAATTTAAAATATGGACGGGTTGGGTTCATCCGCAATAATTTTTCGAGTTCTAATAAGCAGTTTTTAATGCCTCTTTTTCGTTAACAAGTACCATTTGTTTAAGCGCTTCTATCCATGCAGGGTGATCATTTAAACTGGGTACTAGCTCAACATGTTCTCCGCCAAGCTTTTTAAATTCTTGTCCATATTCTTCCGTCACCTCATAAAGCGTTTCTAAACAATCTGCCACAAAAGCCGGACAAAGAACAAGCAGACGTTTAACACCTCTCTTTGCCAGTTCTATTAAAACATCACTGGTATACGGTTGTACCCAGGGATCTTTGCCTAATCGAGACTGAAAGCAAACGGTATATTTCTCTTTCTTAAGGTGCATTTTTGCAGCAATTAACCGGGCGGTTTCATGGCATTGAGCAGCATAACAAAATTTGTTACTTGTTGTCATTTGGGTACAGCATGAAGGCGCAGCGCATCCGTGATTGCCCGAATTATCTACATTTTTCAATTGCCTTACAGGTAAACCATGAAAACTAAAAAGCACATGATCGTACTTTTCAGGCTCCTTCTCCTGCGCATTATCCGCAAAAGCTTTGATCATCAGCTCATTATCATAAAATTGGTTGATAATCGAGATCCTTGGAAAAGTATGCCAACCAGCCATAAGCTTCATCACCTTCTCAATCACCGATCCCGTACTTGCAGATGCATATTGGGGAAATAGCGGTATGATCTGGATACTATCTACCATTGCCAATTTTAGCCGTTGTAATGCATCCTCTATAGAAGGTTTCTGATAACGCATGGCCAACTCTACTTGATAATCGCTTCCCAATTCCTTTTGCAAAAGGACCGTTTGCAACTTACTAATATACAGTAAAGGAGATCCTTTTTCCTTATCCCATATTTCTTTATAAAGTTTTGCGGTTTTCGGACTTCTAAAAGGGACGATGGCGCCTCTTACCAATAAGTTACGTTGAATTGTCCCAATATCAATAACCCGTCCATCCATTAAAAATTCATCCAGATATTTTCTAACGTCAGATACTTTTGGGCTATCGGGAGTTCCCAGATTAATCAACAATACACCTTTTTTTGCCTTCATCAATTAGCAAACAATTTTCTGTAAATAATTCTATTTCATATAAACGGAAACCACTTGTCTTATTCGCAGTTTCTCTATTCATTTTCATCAATAACGTTCTAATGAAAAATTGGTTCATAAAAATCTTTTAGTAAAAGAAGATAAACCGGCACAAAGTTACAAAATAGATAGGGCTTTGATTTTACTGTAAAATAATGTGAGGTTTGTATGATAAATTATGCGTCTATAATTGCTCTAAAGCGTTTTTCACCTTTTGCATTAGCCACATAGGCGTCGAAGTAGCGCCGCACACCCCTACTGTCTCGTTCTCTTCAAACATTTCTTGTTTAAGCTCTTGAGGATCTGAAATGAAATAACTTCGCTTATTGTGTTGTAAACATACATCATACAGCACTTTACCATTGCTGGATTTTTTGCCCGAAACGAAAACAATCTTATCATATTGTTTCGCAAAAGTTGCAAGATCTTCATAACGGTTTGATACCTGCCTACAAATGGTATCATTTGCTTTTACCTCATACCCTCTTCGTAACAGTTCTTCTTTTATACTGTAAAACTTATCTGTACTTTTAGTAGTTTGGCTGTATAAGGTAAATTTATCTGGAAGCTCAACATCCTCCAGTTCAGCAATATCTTGAAAAACAATTGCTTCATTGTTTGTTTGGCCTTGTAAACCAATAACCTCTGCATGGCCATGTTTTCCAAAAATTAGAATTTTCTCATTATCGTCGTACGAGGTTTTGATTCGATTCTGCAGTTTTAATACAACAGGACAAGAAGCATCTATTAAGGTAATATCGTTTTCAAGTGCAATACGGTAGGTATCGGGCGACTCTCCATGAGCTCTAATCAGCACTTTTTCATTTCTTAACTGAGGCAAATCTTCATGCGATATAATTCTAAGTCCTTTTGCCTTTAAACGCGCCACCTCCTCATCATTGTGAACAATATCTCCCAAGCAATATAAATAGCCCTCTTCTTCCAGGATTTCTTCGGCCATATCTATAGCATACACTACTCCGAAACAGAAACCGGAATCCTTATCGATAGTGACTTGTAAATTGAAACCCATTTTGCAAAGATACTTAATTTAGTTATTAGTTACTACTCGTTGATTTTTCATAAATGCACAGCAACCAACCCGCTATAGCGAATAATCCCTTACTTTAAAACATTTAACAACTTAAACATCTTCTGCCGCATATTGTAGGCAGTCCCCTCATAATTATTTACCAGCAAACTAAATACCAAATCCTCACCTCCCGATGCCCGTTGATAGCCAGTGTATCCTAAAACGCCACCAATCGTGCCACTTTTCATTTTCATACTATTATACACAGGCAGGCTTTTATAATAGCTGTCAAACCATGTCTCTTTCTTTATCGATGCTAATATACGTGTCATTGCCATCGTAGTCACTCGATTTTCGGGAGAAAGGCCACTTCCATCGAAAATCCGTATAGCACCTTTTGAAATCCCCAACTTATTTACCCAAAAATCTCGCAGCAGTTCGGCAGCTTCTTCCATCCCTGTTTCTTTCTGTTGTTTCAAGGCCATAGACTTCAATAAAGCTTCGCCATATAGGTTAATACTTTTTTGGTTAAACCAATATACTAATTCTTGCAAAGTTGGTGAAACATGTGTTGTCAGCACTTTTCCAACAAGCGGGTTCACCCTTCCCGAAATATACAAGGCCTTACCTGTGGTAGCAGGGCGACTTACCTGAATGCCCTTCGCTTCGAGCGCCAGTTGAAGTCTCAAGGCCGCATCATAAGCGGCATCCGGTAAAGCAATTTGCACCGGCTTATTTAAGTCGGCACCGTAAGTGCCACGTAAATATACAATAGACGAATAAGGCGAGGAGTAAGGATAAACTTTATCGCCAGATCCGGTAGGCCCCGTTACAGACTCGTTCACCAGCTTTAGATAGGAAATATTGGGTTCTGTTGCAATTAAGGTGGTTGCGTCGCCAACTTTGGCTCCTGCCCGGAGTCTAACATCGACTAAATTCTCACGCCAGTTTAAACCAGAAATGCCCGCGCCATAATAACTGCCTAAGTCTTGCCATATCCATCGTGGTCCAGCTGTTTGCCCGCCATAGATATTATCATCTGCTATAACGCTTCCCTTAATCTTCTTAATCCCTGCAAGTTTAATAGCGTTTGACCAGGCGTCTAATAGTTGCGATTCTTTTGTCTTTTCGAAACGATCACTTCCAAGAGATGGGTCACCACTGCCTTTAATAATAATATCTCCATTCAATGTTCCATCATTGCTTATTGTTCCATTGTAAAGCAAATCTGTTTGATAAGTAAAAGCAGTACCTAAAAGATAAAATGCAGCAGCAGAAGTAATCGTTTTAAGTGTCGAAGCAGTTGCTAAACCAATTTCCGCATTTTTGGAGAAGACAACTTCCCCTGTCTTCGCATTTAATACTGTTAAAGAGGATATGCCATGTTGCAGGCTTGGATCATTTTCAAACAATTGATATGCATTGCTTATCTTTTGCTGCAAACTCTGTGCATACAAGTCCGATGTACAGGTTAACATTGCGAGTGCAGAAAAAAACAATAAACCTTTTTTCATCCGTTATTTTATTTAAAACGCTAACTCCACATATACAGGCAAGTGATCTGAGGCGTAAGGCTCCTGTATTACCAAATGTTTTTTCTGTTTGAAAGCAGTTTTAGGCTTATACATCACAAAATCAATTTCCCTATTAGGATTTTTCTCGGGAATCGTAAATGCCGCTGCTCCTTCCACCCTAGTTCTTGAAAAATACTGATCAAAGTAGTTGATCACGTCAGACCCAGGTTTGGCATTAAAATCGCCACATAAAATTACTGGATGCTTATATTGGTTAAGCTTACTGGAAATTGCAGCGGATTGCAGTATTCTATTCTGCTCTTTTAAATCCAGGTGTGTACAGGCAAAAGATATGGGCTTCCCTCTTGCTGGCTCAACCGTCACAATAGCTAGCACTCGGGGCTCTCCCCCACTGCCCTCTGCCATAGGTAAACGCAAGCTATCTATGTTAAGGATAGGCAACCTTGAAAGGATAGCTATGCCGTACGCTCCTCCTTCGTAATCTATGCCCTTCACAAAAAAGTGATTCATGCCTGTTAACCGTCCTAGCTCAGCAGCCTGGTCCAATTCTGTACCTGACCTTCTATTATTAACATCCACTTCCTGTAAAGCAACCAGGTCAGGTTTTTTTCCATTAATTACCCTAGCAATTGCATTTAAATCTATTAACGTGGGTTTTGATGGCGGATTAGCATGATGAATATTATAAGTGAGAATTTTTAGCAATAGCTCCTTTTCTTGCGCATG